>CAXNJE010000001.1:0-65060 GCA_964202565.1 Breznakiellaceae bacterium
ACCATTCCATCTGGCGCCTTTAAAATGAACGAGTTTTGCCCCAAAAACCAAAGCGAATAACCGTCAGCTGGGGGAACCGCTTCCTTTATTTCTGTGGCGAGGGGGGAGGGGTCCGAAGCCCCATCGTCCGGTTTAAATTGTACTGTCATAGGTGAATAATATACTTCATTTTGTGATCTCTTGGTTTTCCTTGTTCTCTTTCTCCCTTGCTTGCCCGTCCGGGGCGGGGGGTGTATAATTTCCGGACATGAAAGCGATACGTGAAATCATCGATGCTGCAAAGGAACTTGCTTCGCTTCGGGGTCCTGTACAGATTGTGGTGGCGGCGGCCCAGGATGACGCGGTTTTGGCGGCCGTGGAGGCTGCGCGGCGGGAAGGCATAGCCCGGGCTGTGCTGATAGGCGACAGGGAAGCCATCGCGCGCATTGCGGAGGCCGAAGGGATAGATCTTTCGAATTATGAACTTATCCACGAGACGGATGTGGCCAAGGCGGCGGCTGCCGCGGTTGCCCATGTACGAAACGGGGAAGCCCTTTTGGTGATGAAGGGACTGCTCGACACCTCGGTCTTGCTGAAAGCGGTGCTGAACAAGGAAACGGGGCTTAACGCGGGGCGTCTGGTAAGCCACGTGGGCGTTCTGGAGTCGCCCTATTACCATAAACTTTTTGTGGTGACCGACGCGGCCATCAATATCGCACCGACTTTGGCAGAAAAGATCGACATCATCCGGAATGCGGTGGATTGCGCCCGTGCCATAGGTGTGCAACTGCCCAAAGTGGCGCTCCTGGCTGCGGTGGAAAAGGTGAACGCCGAAAAAATGCCCTGTACCGCCGATGCGGCCATCCTTACCCAGATGAACCGGCGGGGTCAGATACCCTTCTGCATCATTGATGGTCCCCTCGCACTGGACAATGCGGTGAGTGCGGAAGCGGCCAGGATAAAAAAGATAGACAGTCCCGTGGCTGGCGACGCGGATATACTGGTGGCGCCTGACATCGAGGCGGGCAACGTCCTGTACAAGGCCTTGCTGGACATGGGCGGCGCCAAGGGTGCCGGCCTGGTGTGCGGCGCCAAGGCTCCCATCATCCTTACCAGCCGTGCGGACAGTGCCCAAACCAAGCTGGCATCCATCGCCCTGGGCATTCTGGCGGCACTTGGCATGCCGGATGCGCAGGCTAAGCTCTCGGTTTTGCCCAAATCAAGCTCCGTTCCCGGCGCTTAGACCAAAGCCGGGTGAGCCGCTTGTATCCATTCAGGTTCCAGTGTGTTGTTTTTATATACATGCTCTGTTTTGAATTATTTCCCAAGGAGGCTGTATGGCCAAGCGAGGCAAGGTAATAATTGACCGCGAACGCTGCAAGAGCTGCTACCTGTGCGTGCGCGCGTGTCCGGTAAAGGTTCTGGCACCTGATACCAAGATGAACTCGACGGGAACCTATCCGTCGTTTGCCAAATTTACTGAAAAATGCATAGCCTGCGGCAACTGTTTCCAGGTGTGCCCCGACGTATGCATCGAAGTGTTCGAGCTTGAGGGAGGCGAGGTATGAGCGGCAGCGGCGAAGAAAAACTGCTGATGAAAGGGAACGAGGCCATGGCCGAGGCGGCGTTGCGCGCGGGATGTCGGGCCTACTTCGGTTACCCAATCACTCCCCAGAATGAATTGATCGCCTATATGGCCAAGTTCATGGTAGCCCGGGGTGGGGTGTTCATCCAGGCCGAGAGCGAGGTCGCCGCCATCAACATGGTCTACGGCGCGGCCTCTACCGGCGCCCGGGCCATGACCAGTTCCTCCAGCCCCGGCATCAGCCTTAAACAGGAAGGCATATCCTACGCAGCCGGCGCCGACATGCCTATCGTGGTGGCCAACGTGGTCCGCGCCGGTCCCGGTCTGGGAGGCATCGCACCCTCGCAGGGTGATTATTTCCAGTCCACCAGGGGCGGAGGCCAGGGCGACTACTATTGTATCGTGCTGGCTCCAAAAAGCGTGCAGGAAGCTGCGGACCTCACCTATCTGGCCTTTGACCTGGCCGATACATGGCGGGTTCCCGTGATCATCCAGGCTGATGGCATGATAGGCCAGATGATGGAGGGCGTCGTGCTTCCTCCGGAGCGGACCCTCGAATCGTTGCCGAAAAAGGACTGGGCGGTGGGGGGTATGGCGAAGACCCACCGGCAACCACGGCATATCAGCTCCATAGACCTGATACCGGAAAATCTTGAACTCAAGATCCGCAAGCGTTTTGAGAGGTACGAAAGGATAAAGGCCGAGGAGGTCCGTTTCGAATCCGTTTCCTGCGGTTACGACGAGATCGCAGCCCTGGGGGCAACCGGGAAGGATGTCTCGTCCTGTTCCGCGGAGGAAGCGGAATTGGTGATGGTCGCGTACGGCACCTCTGCCCGGGTGTGCCTCGGGGCACGCAAACTTGCGGAGAAAGCCGGTATCAAGCTCGGCCTTTTCAGACCCATCACCTTGTGGCCCTTCCCCTACAAGGAACTCGCACGGGTCGCTCAGAACGGCAAACCGCTGCTGGTTGTGGAAATGAGCATGGGCCAGATGCTGGAGGACGTGAAACTGTCGGTACTGGGTGCGACAGATGTTCATTTCCTGGGCAGGGCAGGTGGGGTCATACCTACGGAAGAAGAAGTGTTCGCCGAGGTCAAGAAGATTCTGGGGGGGCGATAGAAATGAAAAAGTTGTATGGTCATCCTGAAAGCCTCGCCAAGGTTCAGACAAAGTACTGCGCCGGTTGCGGCCACGGAGTCATCCATAGGATGATAGCCGAAGTGCTGGACGAAATGGGCGTCCAAGAGAAGTCCATCATCACGAATCCCGTAGGCTGTTCAATCTGGGCAGACCTGTATTTCCTTTTCGACTCGGTCCAGCCCGCCCACGGCAGGACACCGGCGGCGGCCACTGGCATCAAACGCATGCTCCCGGACCACCTGGTAATCTGCTACCAGGGTGACGGCGACCTCGCCGCCATCGGCACCGCGGAGATAATCCACGCCGCCAACAGGGGCGAGAAGTTCACCACTATTTTCGTGAACAACGCCATTTACGGTATGACCGGCGGCCAGATGGCGCCCACTACGCTGATAGGCCAGAAAGCTGCCACAGCGCCCCTCGGCCGGGATGCGGGGCTTCCCGGTATGGGTTATCCCATCCGGGTATCGGAACTCCTGGCCCAGCTTGAGGGGACCCGCTATATCGCACGGGGTTCGGTGAACAACGCGGCCAACGTGCGCAAGACCAAATCCTACATCAAGAAGGCTTTCCAGGCGCAAATGGCGGGGGTGGGCTTCACCATGGTGGAAATCCTGTCCCCCTGCCCCACCAACTGGAGCCAGGAACCGGTAGAAGCCGTCGATTGGCTCGAGAACAGCATGATTCCCGTCTACCCCCTGGGCGAAATCAAGAACCAACTCGTGGAGGGAAAATCATGATCGAGAAATCCTTCTTTGCAGGTTTCGGCGGGCAGGGAATCATTTCCCTGGGCCAAATCTGGGTATATTGCGGTATGGAAGAGGGCAAGAACGTTACCTTCTTTCCTTTTTACGGCGCGGAAAAGCGTGGCGGCATAGCCCGGGCGGGGGTCGTCATTTCCGACGAGGAAATCGCCAGTCCCCTGGTTACAACCCCGGATTCGGTCATCGTGATGAATCAGGATTCGATGGCGCTGTGCGAAAAGATGCTCAAGCCCGGTGGCCTGATGCTGGTCAATTCCAGTCTGGTGAGCCAAGGTCCTGCGCGCACGGATCTGCGGGTTGTACGTTTGGCGGTCCAGGAAATTGCCGAGCGCATAGGGGATGCCAAGATCGCGAACATGGTCGCCCTGGGTGCCATGGCCAAGCTTACAGGCGCCCTCGACCTGACAAATGTCGAGAAGATCCTGAAGAAGTTTTTCCCCGAGAGCAAGCATAAATTCGTGCCCATGAATGTCGAGGCTATTACGGCCGGCATGAAGGCTGTTTAGCAAAAATCACGATAGGTTTTTGCTCAGGAATGCGCTCCATGGTATATAGTGGTATAAACTGTTTGCGAGGTCATTCATGAGCAAAAATTCGGTCCTGCCGGAAACGGCAGGCGAAAAAAACGATGTGTACGATGTAGTGATTGTGGGTTGTGGGGTATCGGGCGCCAACATTGCCCGTCGTCTTTCGGTCTACAAGCTACGTGTGGCTGTCCTGGAGAAGGAAACCGATGTCTCTTTCGGTACCTCCAAGGCGAACTCGGGCATAGTCCACGGCGGTTTCCACCACAACCGCAAATACCTGAAGGCACGTCTGGAAATTCAGGGTGCGATGATGTTTGACCGCCTGCGCCGGGAGTTGGACTTTCCGTTCAGGCGTTGTGGCATCATCGTCGCGGCCATGCATGAGGACGAGATGAAGGCCGTGGAGCACCTGTACATGCAGGGCGCCGACAACGGCGTTATCGGCATAGAGATGTGCTCCAGGGAACGTATACTGGATCTGGAACCCAAGTTGAGCCAGGACGTGGTGGGCGGTCTGTACGCCCCCGCAGGCGGCATCGTGGAGCCCTACCGTTTCGTGTTTGCCCTGGTGGAATCGGCCAAGAAAAACGGCGTTTCCGTCTTTACCGACTACATGCTCGATGGTGCCAAATGGGACGCCGCCACATCCACCTGGACCCTTCATGCCGCCGACGGCCGTAGCCTGCGGGCGCGTTATGTCGTCAATTCCGCCGGGCTCTACGCCGACGAGGTTTCCCGCACGTTCGGCGCCGAAGACTTCCATATTTCCGCCCGCAAGGGCGAATATTACCTTTTGGACCGTCTGACCAAGGCCCGACCCTCCCGTGTCGTCTTTCCCGTGCCCACCGCGGTCTCCAAGGGCATGCTCGTCATCCCCACCGTCGAGGGGACTGTGTTGGTGGGACCCACTGCCGACGCGACTGAGGACAAGACCGACCTGGCCACCACTTCCATGCGTCTGGAACAGATCCTGGACTCGGGGCGTAAAATGATCCCCTCCCTAAGCCGTAACGATGTCATCACCAGTTTCGCCGGGCTCCGACCCGTCCTGGACGAGGACTTCTATATCGAGGCTTCCAAGAAGGCTCCCGCCCTTATCCAGGTGGCAGGCATCCAGTCGCCCGGCCTCACCGCCTCGCCAGCGATAGGCGAATACGTGAAGGACCTCCTCAAAGGCCTGGGCCTGGAACTCACCGAAAAAAGCGATTGGGATCCCTTCATCGATCGGCATCCAAGGGTGAGGGAATCCACACCCTACGAGCGGGATGAGCTGATCGCGAAGGATCCGGCTTACGGCAACCTGGTTTGCCGCTGCGAGAACGTGTCTGAGGCGGAGATAGTCGAGGCCGTCCGTCTGGGGCACCGCACGCTGGACGGGGTAAAATACTTTACCCGTGCCCAGATGGGGCGTTGCCAGGGCGGTTTCTGCACCTATAAGATCATCAAGATCATCATGCGCGAGACGGGTCTTACGTACGACCAGGTCACCAAACACGGCAGCGCGAGCCGGGTGCTGGAGGGCGAGCTATGAAAGAACTCCGCTACGACGCCGTCGTTATCGGCGCGGGCGCCGCAGGCATGGCCGCCGCCCTGGAAATAGAGGCTGGTGGTTTCACCTGTGCCCTCCTGGACCGCGAGGACCAACTGGGTGGCATCCTGCCCCAGTGCATCCACAACGGCTTCGGCCTGCACGAATTCGGCAAGGAGCTCACCGGCCCCGAGTTCGCCGAACTGTTCGAGGAAAAAGTCCTGGCCAGCAAGGTTTCCATCCACCTGGGGACCACCGTATTCTCCATCAATGCCCAAGGCGTCGCGGACAAGGAAATCCTCTGTTCGTCGGCAGCCAATGGGGTCATACGGATTCTATGTAGGGTTGTGGTGCTTGCCATGGGTTGCCGCGAGAGGAATCGCGGCAATATCCGCATTCCCGGGTCGCGGCCTGCTGGCATATATACCGCAGGGCTGGCCCAGCGTCTGGTGAATATCGAGGGCTACGTACCAGGCCGTAACGTGGTGGTCATAGGTTCCGGTGACATAGGCCTGATCATGGCCCGCCGCATGAGCTGGGTGGGCTGTTCGGTAAAGGCGGTCATCGAAATCATGCCCTATCCGTCGGGGCTGACGCGCAATATCGTCCAATGCCTGAACGACTTTGACATACCGCTCCACCTGTCCTGCCAGACCACCAACATCTACGGCAAGGACCGGGTCGAGGGTATCGAGGTGACTCCCCTGGAAAACGGCGCGCCGGTACCGGAAAAGGCTTTCCGCATACCCTGCGACACGGTCCTGCTTTCTGTGGGCTTGGTGCCTGAAAACGAATTGTCCAAGGAAGCCGGTGTCGAGCTGAACGCCATGACCAACGGTCCGCTGGTGGATTCCACGCTTATGACCAGCGTGGATGGCGTATTCGCCTGCGGGAACGTGCTCCACGTCCACGATCTGGTGGACTGGGTGGCAGAGGAAGCCCGACAGGCGGGGCGCCATGCGGTTGCCTGGCTCAAGGGTGAGAGGCCCAAGGTCCAGTGCCGCCTTAAGGCCGGTTCCAACGTGCGTTACGCCAATCCGGGGCGGCTGGATCCCAATCGCAAGAACAAGGTGTACCTGCGCAGCCTCATCGTCAAAAACGACGCGGTGTTGGAACTCAAGCTCAACAACCGTATCCTGCGGAGCGAGAAAAAGGGACATATCCAACCTTCGGAGATGATAACCCTTTCCGTCGGACCCACTGATCTTGAAGGAGCTGATTCCGACGCGGTACTCGAAGTGTCGCTGGTGTAGGGGGACTGATTTTGAGCGAATTGACCTGCATAGTATGTCCTATAGGTTGTGCCCTATCCATCAGGGAGAACGCGGATGGTACCCTCGCGGTAAGCGGGAATCGTTGCCCCAGGGGCACAGCCTACGCGGTGGAGGAGCTTCGTTCCCCCAAACGCATGGTTACTGCCACCTGCCGGCTGGTTTCGGCTGTGGCGTGTGGGGATGACGGTTCTCTTCCGGAGCCGCCAGGACGGCAGGGTCTTTGCGACCCCAGGCGCGTGCCGGTTCGCAGCAGCGCTCCCTGCCCCAAGGAACGGGTTCCCGATTTGTTGGCCGCCATTTATGCAAAAACCGTACAGGTCCCCGTCAAATGCAGGGACTTGGTTATTGAAAATTGGATGGGAACCGGTATCGACGTAGTGGCCTCCCGTTCGTTAGAATAGCACCATGGCTAATATGAATGATCCTGCGGAATTCTGGCGCGATTATGAGGCAAAGATAGGTGAGAAGATCCTCAAATACGGCTTGGGCCGTTACCTGTCGGGCTGGGACGAATTCAAGAGCGATCTTTGGGGTTTGGTCATCGTTACCGAAGGTGGTTTCCGTTTCCACCATTTTCCCCACGAAGGCTGGCTCGGAGCGCTTACCCGCGTTGGCGGCGGCGGGGGATCTACCCCTACCGAGAAGACACTCCACATCCCAAAGTCATCCTTTGTCTCGATCATTCTGAAACGGGAAAAGTCCCTGCTCAGACGCATCATCGCACCCATGATGCCCACAATCCTGGTTACATACAGGAAGGTGGATGGCGGTGATGGTATTCTGATTTTTGAGTTGGACCGCGAGCCGGAGGCCTTTGTTGCAGCCCTCCAGGAACTGGTTCCTACCGCCTGAGCCATTCAACAAAGCGTGTTGAGCCAACAAGCTTTGTTGAACCAGGGAAGAACCTGTCTAAATAGTAATAATTCTTGATCTTGTAAGTACTTCTGGCCCTTTAGCCGTCATGAGCACATCATTTTCCAGCCGGCAGCCACCGTGTACCGGATCGTATAGGCCAGGCTCCAGGGTAAAGACCATCCCCGCCGCGAGCCTCCATTCGTTATCTGCCCTACTCCGTATCCAGGGCGCCTCATGGGCTTCGAGTCCTATTCCGTGGCCCAGAGAGTGGGGCATGGTTTTTTTTGCCTTTCCAAAAAGCGATTCGACCGCCAACGAGAGCTCCCGTGTTGGAAAATCCACCATGCACATGCTCAAGGCCAGGTCGTAAGCTTTCTTCACCAGGCTGACCATACGGTCCTGGGCTTTGGTCAGGGTTCCACGGCAGACGGTAAGGGTTACGTCCGTCGTGTAGCCCTTGTATTTAAGTCCGAAGTCCAGGATTGACAGCCCCTGCGCGGCGAAGGGGTTGGAGGTAAAAGCCGGAACGGCGTGGATGCCGAAACTGCGAGCGGGGCCAGCAGCTATGGTCTCGAATCCTGTTCCCTCACAATCCTTATCCCTTGCTACGGCCTCGATGTACAACGCAATATCCGTTTCTGTCGCGAAGGCACCGGCCTTGAGTTTCTTTTCAAGCAGGTCGATGACTTGGTTGGTCTTGGCGGAGGCTTCCCGGTAAAGTCGGATCTCCTCCTCGTCCTTTATGGCCCGCAAAGCCGCGATTTCTTCGGAGGCCCCGCCGTCCCGGCAAAGGACGTCGTAGTCGCCCAAGCCCTCCACAAATTTGAGGAAAATGGGATAGGGTGTGACCGAAGGAATCTCGACCCTTGAACCGGCGGGAATCTTGAAGAATTCTGCAATGGCTAGCGCGGCTTTTATGGGCTGCCGCTCGAATTCGCTATAGGGCACCATGGCTTCCGCATTGGCGTACATTTTGGCCATATTGATGTCCCAGGGTACGAGGGCGCAGCGCTTATCCACCGAAAGGAAAAGAAGCGCATCCCCCGGTTGGCCACTCAGCCAACGAATAGCGGGGTCCCGTTTGCCTTCCGTATCTTCGAGCATCAACATGGCAACGCCTTCGCGGGCCATCCAATCGTACAGGCGATCACGTCTTGTGGAGAAGGAACTATTCATCCACCTATAATGCCGTCAGAACGGCTTCCGGCTCAAGCCCCGGTGTGTGGTTCCCGAGCTTGCCGAGGCGGCTTTCCGGCGTTACACTTGAGGCCGAGGGTAGCAATGCGTTTCAGATCCACCCGCACTCCTGATTCCACCGTTTCCTTCAAGGACGCTGTCCTTCAGTGCCTGCCTATAGATGGCGGCTTATACGTTCCGGTCGCCCCGGTCGACCTCAGGCAATTCTTTCTGTATATGGACGAGTCCACCAGCTATCCCGATTTGGTTGCCACCGCCATGTCCCCCTTGTTGGAGGGCGAGCTCAACCCCATGTCTGCTTCCCGGGTTGCGGAAAGCGCCTTCGCCTTCGAACCCGTACTGCACCGTC
Source organism: Breznakiellaceae bacterium (assembly GCA_964202565.1). GTDB lineage: Bacteria > Spirochaetota > Spirochaetia > Treponematales > Breznakiellaceae > SZUA-426. Next base: position 9,199 of record CAXNJE010000001.1, read on the forward strand.
TGGATGACCGGCTTTCCTTGCTGGAGCTGCATAACGGTCCCACAGGGGTTTTCAAGGACTTTGGCATAGCCTTCCTGGCAGCGGTGATGGAAGAATTGCTTAAGGGTGGTGGCCGTGCGATGACACTGACGGCGAGTACGGGAGATACCGGATCGAGCGTAGCACAGGCCTTCGCCGGACGAAAGGGCATTACGACGGTCATCCTCTATCCCAAAGGCCACGTTCGGGGTTTGGACCCTACCACCTTCATTCAGAACGGTGGAAATATACTCCCCATCCAGATTGAGGGTACCTTCGACGATTGCCAGCGCCTCATACTCGAGGCTTTCGAGGATAGGCCTTTCGCGCTCCGATATGGGCTGACCAGCGCCAACGCCATCAATATCGGAAGGCTATTGCCCCAATCTTTTTACTTTCTGTTTGCATTCATCAAGCTGAAGCGCGAGGTGAGCGGGGATCTTTTCTTCAGTGTTCCCTCGGGCAATTTCGGTAACCTGATCGCTGGTTTGTACGCCTGGAAATTCGGCATGCCCGTAAACGGCTTCATTGCCGCCATGAATTCGAACGATGCATTTGGTGATTATCTACGTGGAAAGGCGTTTTCCCCGCGTCCCCCGATCACCACCGTTTCCTCTTCCATGGACGTAGGCAATCCCTCCAACTACGAGCGCTTGGCAAGTTTCTACTCCGAGGCGCCTTCGGTGATGCGCAATATGGTTTTTCCGGAAACGGTGGACGATGCTGCTACCAAGGCCGCCATGGTCCGGGCCTGGAAGACCCATGGGGTTCTGTTGGACCCCCACGGGGCGGTTGGCTATGCGGCTGCCGAAAGGGCTCTCGCCAGCGATCTGGAAGGCGGCCATGTGGTTGTCATCTCTACGGGCCATCCCGCCAAGTATGCCAAACTAGTCGAAAGCGTAACCGGCCAGGCACCTGTAATCCCCAAAGCCCTCTCATCGCTGGCGCTTGAAGTGGAGCCTGTCGCAACCATCGCTGCCCGGCTGGATGTTCTGGAAGCCGTCATCGCCGGTTGTTGTTGATTTTGGACTCGCGACAAGATCAGCGGGATTCGAAAAGGCGCCTCATCAGTTTCTTTCCGTCCCCCGAACGATAGGGATTCTTTACGTTTCTCAGATAGGCGCGGTACGCGGCGCAACTGTCGTAAAAGCCGTTCTGCCCCTTGAAGGACGAGGATTCGTCGCAGCGGTACAGTTCCAGCAACAGCGGGAACAGGGGTGATTCCAGAGCCGTTTGCGTTCTCGTCAGTGGCAGGCGGGGGAGGGCGGCTGGGAGCATATGGTTCCTGACGAGGAAGTCTACATCCGCAATCGTAGCTGAATCGTACCCCAGGTTGTTGAGGAAGCGGCGTGCGGTCCAGGCCCCCAACTCGGCATGGCCATCAAAACGCCGGCCACCCGACGACTCGGCCTGTGCTTTTCCCGTATCGTGCAACAGGAGTCCCAAGGATAGGTTTAGGTCCAGAATTTTCCGGTATCGGAAGGTTTCGAGTGTATGTGCCCAGGCATTGCCTTCGGGGTGGAATTCCTTGGAATGATCCACCTCATTCATGGCTGCCAATTCCGGCCAATGGGCATGGATGAACCCCGTCCGCAACAATAGTTCCAGACCCAATTCTGGCCTGCGGGAGGTCATGAGCATGGAAAGCGCAACACGCTGTTCCTCAGGGCCAAGCAGGGGACCGGCCGGTAAAAGCGCCATGCGGGCAACCAACGCGTCCAATACTAGGGCTTCCTGGTTTTCGGGGGCGGCACCTCGGTAACGGGAAACTATGACAGCCGCATCGGCTGCTGCCCGCCAGGCTGTTGGACCACCCTTGATTTCCGGCGCGTCGAACCAGGCATCACGTTCTCCGCTGGTCTCCATTACGGGTTCGCGGCCTTCTTCCGTGGCGGTTCGTTTGCCGTCCCGCAGGCGACGGAGCAGGCGATAGCGGTCATCGCTGTCAAAAAAAGCTTTTCTGGCGGGGTTCCAGGCAAAAGCGAGTACGCTGAAAGACGGGTGAGCCGGAGGTATTCCCTGTTCCAGGCAGCGGAAATACCATACTGACCGGCCGTTATGGGTGTCTTCGCATTCAATTGCCGCATCGGCGAGGTCTAGGCCCGGAAAGCGCAACTCCCCAAAGAGACGGGTCAGGTCTGTAAGGTCCGCTTGGGTTTCAGCCCAATGAAAAGGGGCAGGTTTTAAGCCACAATACCTGTCAACAGCACTGAAGGAGGTAAGGCTGACAGGGAATCCACCTTCCAGAAGGGTTGCCGTGACTGAGTCCATATACACAAGATAGTTGCCGCGCGTGCGCAAGTCCACCACGGATCAGCGGTTTTATTGCGGACGCGGCGAACGTATCAGGCCTTCGGGGTTTTTGTCTTTCCCGCCTTTTCCGGAGTAGTGTCGGATAATCCCTTTTCCATGGCGGCCAGGAATACATCTACCCGGTATCCCGAACGGGCCTCCGCTTCTTCCGCGACCCTAAGCGTGTGGGCGATGTTCTCGAGTTGTTTCGTCCACCGGCCAGTATCCAGCTTGGGAGTCTGCAAGGCGTTTCCCTTTGCCACTTTTCCTTCGGTGTTCCCTTCGGTTTTTGATTTTTTGGTCACATCAGGTTTGAGGGGAACCTTGCGCATGGTTGAGACGGCGGCTTCCGCTTCGATTGCCATTGCGAAACCCGCATACACGAGGGCTTCGTCGAAGCGTTCCTTGTTGAACCATTCGACGCCCTCGAATACGTTTACGCCCATGAAAGAACGTACATCGTTGGAGGCGAAGGCACTTCGCACCAGTTGAAGTAGCGGCGTTTCGGCCTTTGCTTTTGTGGATTCCGATGCGGATTCAGGTTTGATGGATTTCTTGGCAGGTTTGATGGTTTCGGCCTCGGCTTTTGGAGCCGTCCTGCTCAGCACAAGCTTCATAAGATTGACTATGCGATACGCCTCGTCGGCACCCACACCTATGTTCTGGTACATTTCGCGCAGTTTCCGGTCTATGCACCAATGGTCGATCAGGCGTTGCGCATCTTCGCCATTTGCGCCTTCCCCGACTATTCCACGCAGCAAGGCGAGCGTGAGGTAGCCAGCCAGGAAAGAAGCCGTTTCCGGACGCTGGCCAAACACGGAAGCAGCGTGGGCGACCAGAGCGCGGCCTGTTTCGGAAAGGCTTGCAGGAGGGGTTGTACCGTATTCTGCAAGTTTTACCAACTTCTGAAGGGAAAGGGAGAATTCTTCCCAAATGTCTTCGGCCACCATGTCTTTGGCTGGGAGCTCCCTCTCGAAGGCTTCATATCGGCCCGAAGCTCCGTCAAGATATTCTTCAGCAATAAGTGCAAAACGGATGACCTTATCCTTGAAACTTTCGATCACCGTGGTAGGTTTGGGAACAGATACCGTAAGCCCTGAGCCTTTTTTGCCTTTGACTGCTTTTTCTTCCTTCTGGTTTCCACACGCTGCCGCAATCATTTCGGATACGGCTGTAAAAAATGTGGGTGTAGCCAGATCCAGATAGGCGGCGTACAGATCTCTCAGGAAGAGGTCCTGGAATGCGGATTGCAGATCCGGCACCCCCCTGCCGCCCAGTTCATCGCAGAGCCTGCGCCAACGTCCGGTATCGCTGTCCTCGATCTCGTGGAGGTCCATGAATATCTGGCTGGCATACCCGTTGATGGATACGAAGATGCCTTTTTCAGCCAGTTGGCTGCTGGAACGTATATACCAAAGATTTGAACGTTGTTCACGGAAAAGCGTGAAGTTTTTCGCGTTGGAAGAGAGGCCCAAGGCGTTCGAAAGGGTTTTGACAAGCATTTTTTTCTCGCCGTCCTTAGCCTTGACGGCGACCGGTGCGGATGTCCGAATCCAGCCCGATCCGCGTTCGAAATTGTTGTTGAACAGGACCAATACCCGTTCATCTCCCAGGCGGTTGGAATAGGCGAAAATATTTTCGTTCACGACGCCGCCATCTCCAAAGAAATCATAGAGGGCAAAATCCGCGCTCCCGGAAAAGAGCCTTCGCTTCTTCAGCAAGGGGAAGATCTCCCGTTCGTGTCGTTCTATAAGTTGATAATCGGGGATCTCGTCCTTGTAGGCCCGGCGGTACTCCATTCCGTAACGCTCTTCGAAACCCTCAAGCTGACCGTGCCCGAACATGGGCAACCCAGGCATGGTGGACATCAAAGTGCAGACCCCGAAATACTTGTCGCCTTTTCCGAACTGGGCTACTGCCGTATCCTCGTCGGGGTTGTTCATGAAATTCACGAAACGTTTCAGAATTTCCGGATCGAATTCCAGGGTGTTTTTGATGGTAGCCCGGTATTTCGCGTTTTCTTCATTCTTGAGCATATTCATGAATGCTGAATTATAGACCCGGTGCATTCCGAGGGTGCGGACAAAATAACCTTCCATCATCCAGAAGGCTTCGGCAAGGAGTAATGTATCGGGAGCTTCCACCGCACAACGATCCACGACTTCGCGCCAGAATTCGTTCGGCATGCGCTTGTCGAATTCTTCCCGCGACAGGGCGTGTTCTGCCCGTCCGGCTATGTCACCGCCGTGACCTGGTTCAGGGTACCACAATCGCTGTATATGCTTCTTGGCCAGGGTCATGGCTGCATCGAAGCGTACTATGGGGAACTGCTTGCAGACGCCGACTATAGTGGCGATGACAGCCTCGCGGGCGGCGGGGTTAAGGAAATCGATCTGTGCGGTATCGTTCCAGGGCATGGAGGTGCCGTCGTTGCCATGAAAGATATAACGCGTATCCCCGCTGGAGAAATCGACCCGTTTGAAGACGACTGCGGCGTCGCTTTTATCCCAGTAGTGATCTTCCAGATAGATGCCTACACCGGGTCGTGAACATAGATTGTCTCCGTTGAAGGTGTATCCGGGAAAGGGTGATTGCCTGGTCTGCAAAAAGCGTTCCGGGTGCTCGATGACCCAACGGGAGTCTATGCCGGTATGGTTTGGCACCATATCCGATCCCAGCCGGATACCGCGCCAGGCGCAACGCATTTTAAGGTTTTCCATACCCTGCCAGGAACCGAGTTCATTGGCGATATCGTAATCATTCAGGCTGTACGCGCTGGCCGCTGCCTCGGGATTTCCACTGCGCCTTTTTATTTCCTTGCTGGTCCAGCTCCGTTCCCACAGTCCGATCAGCCAGAGGCCGGTGAAACCCCTTTGTGCCATTTCGTCCAACTCTTCGTCAGGGACCAGATCGAGGCGATCTATGGTCCGTTCATATTTTCGGGATAGCTGGGAAAGCCAGACAAGGGTGCTTTTTGCCATGAGCACCACCCGGGGCATCCAATCCTTGTCCGGAGAAAACCGTTCATATTCATGCTCGAGTTCGCTGTATACATACGCGCGGGTGGGACCGGGGCCGGAGAATACCGGTTTCTCCTCTTCCTTCACCATGTCCATGCTGGAAAGGAGCCGGATCAGGTATTCGCCGATCAACAGTCCCCAGCGTTTGCGCAGGAATTCAAGCTGCCCATTCAACGAAAAGGGCTCCGCAACCGCGGGGCTTCGCAGCAAATCCCATAAATTCAGTGTATCTGGTCCAAAACCGGGGAGTTTCGCGAAGTGTTCTTTCATCAGCTCGACCGCTTCGAGATAGCAACTAGCCACAGCCAGTTCTGAATCGTCGAAGAGTCTTTTGAAGGGACCGAACGCGGGGTTCGCATTGGCGAGGGTGAGCATCATCAGTTCTTCGATGGCGAGGGAACGGTTCGATTCGCCACCTTCACTGCCTTTCAGGTATTCCTCCGTGCTCATCCTGCCCGAATATACGGCTGCAGGAGGAAAGCGGTCGACAAAAGCGCGCAGGAGTGTTTCGGTTTTCCGGACACCCAGTTTCTTTTCAAAAGTATCCAGGAGTGAGGTGAAGGCGGAGGGCGAGACACGTTCCCGATAGAGGGCAGCGACGTAATGCAGGATCTCGTCGATCAACCCCATCGCGTTCAGCTTTCCGGCCTTTACGTAACGTTCCGGATGGACAAGCGGATTCACCTTGCTGTTCAGCTTCTGGGCAAAAACGCGTGCGGCATGAAAATTCGTGAAAATTACGTTGCCCCTCAGGGCAAACAGCGTATCATCGAATCCGTGCTCGTCCCGGGCTGCGCGGCATACGTGGAATTCCATCGTAGCAGTCCTCAACCTTGCCAAAGGACCTATGGGTACCCTTTCCACCGTATCGAGAGGCCTTTCCAGAATTTCTAGCTGCATTTCAAGCTTCATCGTTTTCATCCTTTCAATCGATCAATGCAGGGGGCGCGAATGCCTGGAATCGGCTATCGTAGCTATTGCTGCCAAAAGATCGTCGTCCTTGTCCAATTCGCTTAGGCGGACCGGCAGGCGGTAAGTCCAGTTGAAATTATTTACGCTGCCCGGAACATTAACCCGCTCGCTCGCGGGATCCATGGCATAATAACGGGAGGATAAGTGCAAGAGGTCCTGGATTTGGAAAACGCATAATCTGGAAGACGTCCTTGCGGCGATTCCCAGCAAGGAACGAGCGGTTTCCGGTCCATAGTCATCCGAAATATTCTGTGCACCGAAGGATGAACGGAATGCATCGCGATTCGCTTCGCGCTCCCACCATTCGCGGAGGGTGGAACTATCATGGACTGACGGGGTACAAACAGACAGTTCCGGGTAGGATTCCACCGGAATATAGGGTTCGCCCGCCACTCCCCAACGGCGTGCCCACCGGATAACCCGCAGCCCAAGGACTCCCAGTTTTTCCAAGGTTCTTGGTACGCAGTCGGGTACGGCCCCCAGATCCTCGGCACACGCAAGCATTGGTGTCGCGCTGCTCAGGACGGATAACAACCGTGTGCCCTGCTCCTCCCATATAGCCTCCGAAGCCGCTTTTTTCCTGTTGGCCAAGACTTCGAAACGTCGCTTTTCATCATCGGACAGGGTAGTAAAGGAAATGCTGTCCCAGAATGCCCAAGCCGGAACAAAATGATCTTTTTCGTACTCCAGCAAGGCTCGATCACGCCAGGCCGAGCCCAGGTACGCGCTGGCGGCGGGATGCAAGTCCAGCTCCTCAATATCCATTTCTCCTCGTATGGTCGTCTTGAACAGCCACAATTCCTCATTCTTGACCCTATCCAGCGCAAGGTTGAAGACTTTCTCTGCCGTAGCCTGTTTTTCGTCACCCGTGTTCTTAAGTGAATTGACCACGGCCTGAGTTGTGATGTGGGGTTGGGAAAGCCAACGCACCCGTTCCGGGTTGAATCCGCATTCTTCCAGTTCCGCCCTGTTGATGGACAGCGAGGGTATGAAACGGCCGAGTACCGCGCTTCTGTCGCGTCTGGAGGCGGCCCAAATCCTGAAAAATCCCAATACATGGTCTATCCGGTAAGCTGAATAATACCGGTCTGCCAGTGCCAGCCTGTCGCGCCACCACCTATAATCATCCCGGGCAAGGGTATCCCAATCATAGATGGGGAATTGCCAGTTCTGTCCAAGTGGACTGAACATGTCCGGAGGTGCTCCTGCGGCAAGATCCCGTCTGAAATATTCCGGGTGCGCCCATACATCGCAGGAATCCTCATTCATCAGGATGGGAAGATCCCCTTTAAGGACGATATTCCTTTTTGAAAGGGCGGTGGCGGCTTGCAGGAATTGCTTGTCCAGTTCGCGTTGGAGCCAGACCCAATACAGGTGTTCTTTTTTGAACTTGGGTGAATCCCACAGGGTTTTAATCCCCGTTTCGTCAATGTTGGAATGGCTTTTCCATTCCTTCCAATGGGAACCGCCCTGGATTTCCTTAAGTCTCCGGTAAACAGCGTATTCGATAACCCAGGGATTCGCGCTTATCCAGGCAGCCAATGAACCATTTGGTTGGGATTGCTCAAAAACGGCCCCTGCGGCTTTTTCGTATATCTTGCCCAGGATGTCCAGTTTGGCTTTTAATATTTCGCCAAAAGTGAAGCGTGAGTCATTATCGAAACGCTTCCTTACAGCTTCCAAGTCTTTCTTGAAGGAGCCCGCCCCATCCACATCTTCCAAGCGAAGGTATAAGGGGTGCAGGGCAAAGGCGCTTAGGGCACTGTAAGGTGAACTCTGGAAACCTGAATCATTTACCGGCAAGAGCTGGATCAAGCCAATATGGGAACGCTCGCAAAAATCAGCCAATTCAATCAAGTCGAGGAATTCACCGACACCGAGGCTTCGCGCGCCACGAAGGGCGGAAACAGGAACGACTACGCCGGTAAGACGCCGCGTATCGGCAGGAAAGCGCATGGTGCCTCCTAAATGGAACCAAAGAGGATAGCTTGCTTGCCTTTAGTATATATTTATTCGAGTAGGTTTGTAAAATGCGCTTCGCTGTTTATGCGATAAATCCGGTCTTCCAATGCCATATCGGGATGGAAAGTTCTGATGAGAAGGGATTTTCCCTTTCAAAATCCGGTAACCAATCGTCTGAAGGCACTAATTCCTGATAAAAACCGTCCGAAATATCAAAATCTTCCAGCATACCGAGCACCGTTTCGTACTCCCGTTCATCCACAAAACGGGAAGAAGGGGGCGCTTCGGTGTGTGGGTCCTTTCCGTCTGGTGTAGGGCCAGCGCTGACTGGGGTATACTGCATCATCACCGATAGAAGGGCTCTGCCGTTCAGGTTTCGTGCGAACCATTCGATTACCTTGCGGGTAGAGTCCATGCGATCCGGCAGCACCAGGTGTCTCACGATCACGCCGGATTCCAGAATTTCTGGTAGCTCTGGATCCGGGTTGATCATAGCCTTGCCTTCCCTTTCCGCCTCGGCCTTCTTGTTGTTTCGGCAGGGACCAAAGCGGATTTCGCGCAGTTCGGCCATGCGGAGTATCGCCCTGCTGGCCACCTCCGGGTAGTCTGGGGCTTTGAAGTAGCGGGCGGAGATTTCACTGTCCAGGGTTTTCAGGTCCGGCAGGTAGACGGCCAAGTGTTCGGAGGCTGCTTCGATGGCTTCGACCGACTCGTAGGCGGATGAATTCCAGAGGGCCGGAATCATGAGCCCCCGATGGCGGGCCGCTTTCAAACCCTCGACTATTGCGGGTACGGCATGGCTTCCGGTCACGATATTGATGTTTTCAGCGCCCTGGCTCTCAAGTTCCATGCATATGGATGCGAATTCAACAGGGCTGACAATCAAGCCCATGCCTTGGTGGGATATCTGATAATTCTGGCAAAATGAACAGCGTAGCGTACAGCCGGTTATGAAGATCGTCCCGGACCCGCCCATGCCCGTGATGGGTGGCTCCTCGCCCTTGTGGATGGATGCGCTCGCAATCCTAAGTTCGGAGCTCTCGCCGCAAAAGCCGCGTTGATCCGTCTGTCGTTTGGTTCCACAATTTCTTCCACATAGCGAGCAAATTTCATAGGCATTGTTTTGGGGCTTGTCGGCAGGACTTTTCATGTATAGGCAAGATAGCTTCTGGTTGGAAAAAAAGAAAGCCGGCATTGCCGGCTTTTGTAAGACCCCACCTGTTGCCGAGTCAATTCGACTCGGATCCGGTTCGGGCTTAACTTTAACGACCTTAAAGGTCTATTCCGTTCAAAATAAAAATTCTCTTTTATTGTTATCGGTTAATGGCCGATTTCGTGACATGACCACGATATCGACCTTAGCACTTCCGGCGGAGTGTCCAAAAGGTACCTCCTACGATTCCTGCGGCTTACGGGCCGCCAACATATCGAATCCGGTATTCGCCATCCGGCGCACCGGCACCGTTACTATCTTAAATTTACCCCATCCTGTGGAAAAAACAAGAGGAGTTCAGAAATATTTATTTTGTGCATGAAGGATCGGATTAATGGATTTTATTAATTTCAAAGCGAATTCAGTGCAAGGCTCCCCTGTTTACCAGGTCGGTCATCAAGCGGCTGAGGGTATCCATATTCATTTCTTCAGCTTCCGCTGAAATGCTATCGCGTATCGAAGCCCAGTCGTCCATATCAAGATCCATTTTTTCGTCATCGTAATCACCGATAAGGAAAGAGCCGATATGGGCTAGTTTTTCGAAACGCGGCCCATCGGCGGGTGTGTGGCGTTCGCTCCACCAGGCAAAAAGTTCGGAAGCAGCAGATTCGCCCAGGATGGGAACCGCAAGACCCATGAATATGGTTTTCGCGCTTTCGGTGGCGGATTTGTTCGAGGCTGCTGATTTTTCCGGAGCCCGTGCTTTCGCGGCTTGCAAGCTGCGGGCTATGGCCTCAAGTTCTGAATGAATATGATCGGCGGGACGCATGGGTATACACTAGCACCATGAATGCTCATTCGTAAAGTGCCATCAAATACCCACTTCCAAACCGCAAAACCCGTTCTCCTTGACTTTTCCCGTCCACGGTTCTACACTTGCCCTTATGAACCTCAAGACCGTTTTGACCCGCGACACCGTCAGTCTGCATCTGAAAGGTACGAATAAAGAAGCCATAATCAATGAACTGTTGGATATACTGGTAAAAGCCGGCAAAGTCAAAGATAGGGACGCCGCCTTGGCGGGGATTCTCGATCGTGAACGTAAGATGTCGACGGGGATGAAACATGGCATCGCCATACCGCATGGAAAAACCATTGCAGTCTCGGATCTGGTTGCCTGCATAGGCATTTCGGATACTCCGGTTGAATTCGATTCCCTCGATCATGAGCCCTGCCGGATTTTCATTATGACCCTGTCTCCGATCGACAAGACCGGACCACACCTGCAATTTCTTGCCGAGGTCAGCCTGCTTTTCAAGAGTTCCGAAAAAAGGGCAGAAATTCTTGCCGCTCCCAGTTCAGAAGCGGTTCTCAAGATTTTAACCGAATAAACGGACAAGTAGAACCGGATGCTGATGGCGTACATCTGCAAAGCTTGTAGTCATATTGCTTTATTGTCGGGTTACGTCGCTGTACGGTCAAACCCCAAAAAAAGCCGCCTTTTGTGGCGGCTTTTTTAGTTCAATGTATATCCATCCTGTCAGCGAAGTTTTTTCAGGGCTTCCGTCGCAAGAACCTTAACCGCATTCGTCCAATCGGTCAGCTCTACCTGTTGCAGGGCGATGCGGCCCTTGGTACTGCCTTGTGTGCCCAACGCGGGGATAATGGCGCGCACCATTCGTTCGTCTTCCTGCTTGATATCATTCGCACGACGTTTGGAGTTCATGTTGAGTAGGAAAGAAGCCAGAGCCTGTGCTGCCGCATCGCTCTTGTTCATGGATAAGGCAGTGATCGCCCCTAATTTCTCTTCCGCATCGATACCTTCCTTATAGCAACGCTCCAGAAGGGGAACGGCATCCGGTGTGGAGGATCCATATTTAACCATCATATCTATGGACAATTTCCTGATCCGTGAAAGGATTACCCGTTCCTTCACATCATTGGTGGCCGATTTCCACGCTTCGCCCAAGCCAAGCAGGGCAACATCGGATTTTGCGGAGGCGGATGCCTTGGACTCATTCTCCTTCTGTAATCCGAGCAACTTGATTTCGTAGGTCCCGGATTTAATGATGGAGGAAATTGCATCTGAAGGGTCATCAACTATATAAGGGAGAGCAGCTATGGCCTGATCCTTGACGCGACGGGAATACCAAGAGTTGGCTGCGAAGAAAACCGGGGAATAGCCGGAGAGATTGCGGTATTTTTCCAAAGAAAGGATGGCTCCATAAGCTATCTTTTCACCTTTTTCCCTATCCGCCGCAGGATTTAGGTTCAAGTCTTCGAGTAATCTGACAATCAGCTCGAGATGAGCTTCGGACCGAATTCTTCCCAAGGCAATCAAGGCATCGGCTTTGACCAAGGGATTATCGAAAGCTTCCACCATGCGCCACAGATCATTGGCAGCTCCGGTGTATTTGCTTTCTCCCAGTAGATTGGTGAGCAAACGGGCCATTGCGTCGGCCGTTTCTTTTTCAGCGCTTGTCCGCATGCGTGGTTGTTCCAGCAATAACTGGGAAATGGCTTCGGCGTACAATTCACCCGTACCGTCGAGCTTGGCTTCCGCAACATTCCTGAGTACGCCAAGGCGTTCTGTGGCGTTGCCGGCTCCACGATACAGCCACGTATAGATATCGAGTTCTTCTGAAGCGAAGGTAATGGATGCGAAGAGCGTCAGGATTCCTGCAAGTATGATGCGTTTCATTGTTTCCCCCACCTTAATCCTGGATGGTCCGTTGTTCTTCACGAACCGTATATTCAAATGTGGTGGTAAGTTTCGACTTTCCCGCCAAGTCTTCAAAAATTTTCCTGATCACTTCTCCATCCGGGCCGTATTCATAAGCAATTTTTTGTTGGACGACACCCCCCGCTGTCCTGCGTTCTTCGGATATGACGATTCCGTCCTTCCAGATGCTCGCTTCCACTCGCATCAGGCTTCCATCGGCTTTGTGGAATTTCTGTGCCTCGAGCCGGCCTTCTGCCGAGTACTCGTACACGCTGCCTCCGGTTTTCTTGCCGGTGCCATCACGCATCTCGGACTTGCGTATTTTTCCGTCCTTGTAATCGTATAGCGTCTCGGCGACGGTGGACTCGCGACTATCCTTCACAATCCATTTTACTTTGAACCCGGCTTCATATTCGTAGGCAAAGGAACTGAGGCGCTTGCCCGCACCGTCATCCAGTGTTTCCATAACCAGTTCCCCGGTTGGGGTGTACTGGTATGAACGCTTTGAGACGAGTTTCCCTTCAGCATCTTTCTGGGTTTTGGTAACCAGACGGCCAGCGGCATAGGTAAATTCAGTTTTCTCGACCATGCTACCCGAAGCGGTATAGCGGGTTTGCGAGACCAGGGAACCAGCGGCATCCCGTTCCGAGATGGTGTATTCGTCCAATGAACCATCGGAAAACCAGATGCTGGATTTGCGCTCCATGGGGATTCTTACGGTAATAATCCGGGGTTCCACTTTAACGGGTTCCACTTTAACGGGTTCCACTTTAACGGGTTCCACCGGGGCTGCCGGCTCTTCTTTCGGTGCTGCCTCAGCTGTCGGAATAGGAGCCGGTTCGGCTTTTTTTTCGGAAACCGTGGCGGGTGAAGGCTCTGTTACGGGTTTTTCCATAGGAGCGCTTGCGCAGGACACGATAAGGGAGACGCTGAGCGCGATACCTATTGCGGTATAATATGATTTCTTCATTGGGGGAATACCTCCTATGCGGATTTTGACGATTATGGTGGATCGACGAGGCTTTTTCAAGGACATGTTGCGATTGTACCCAGAAAAGCTTTTGGATTCGCATGGACAATCAGGCATCCCCAAGTTATCCTGAAGGTATGGCCCGTCCTCAAGATGAAAAAAGACGCGAAGTGATACTTAAAGTCTCAAAACGCTTGTTCGCTGAAAAAGGCTACGCCTCCGCCACCATAAGCGATATCGTCAGGGAGAGCGGTTACCCGGTAGGTTCGATCTACACGTATTTTGAGAATAAGGAAGCAATTATCCGTTCCATCATTGAGGATGGATGGCATGATTTTTCACTTGAATTGAATGCGGACCTTGTCGCGGAGCAGTCCGGGAAGAAACGATTGGACCTCCTGATATCCCGCTTTCTGCTGCGCCTGCTGGATGATGGCGAATTCGTAAGCATACTGCTTACTGAGGGCCTTCAATATGTGCAGGTACAATCTAAAATGGATGTGCTATCCGGGATGATTTCAGAAGCCGTGGTGGATGCGGAGAAACACGGAAGCGGTACCTATCTGGATTTCACCCCCAAAGCCTTGGATGCGGGGTTGATGATTTTCTTTCTTGGCGCTTTGGAGGCTTCCAGGGTGTCCAGAAAGTTGGGATTGGGCATGACCAACGCGGACATCGTTGATTTTCTGCGCCAACTGGTTCATTCCTCTTTTCCTGAAAGTTAAGGTACTGCAGTTGACAACATCGTGTTGGGGGTTGGTTCGGCATGAAGGTTGATGGTGGGTTTTTTGTCGATGACGAAGGTCGGCGGCTTTTGTTGAGGGGCTGCAACCTGGGAGCCAATTCCAAGCTTCCTGTGACACCGGATGGAGCCAGCCGAAATTCTGCCGGACTTGATACCAGCACCGCCATTTCCTTTGTGGGCAGGCCTTTCCCGCTCGAGAAGGCGGACGAACATTTTAGCAGGCTTGTCTCGTGGGGTTTTACCTTTCTCCGCTTCGTGATTACCTGGGAAGCGTTGGAACACAGTGGACCCGGTATCTATGACGAAGCCTACCTGGCGTATGTGCGTAAAATTCTCAAGAAGGCTGAGGAATACGGCATCTCCGTCCTCATGGATCCCCATCAGGATGTTTGGTGCCGATGGACCGGGGGCGATGGGGCTCCCTCCTGGACCCTCGAGAAGCTGGGTATGGATCTTTCCAAGTTGGGAGCCACAGGTGCCGCCCTGACCCACCAGGAATTGGGGGCCTCCTATCCAAGCATGTTATGGCCTTCCAATTATAGCCGATATGCCGCTGCGACCATGTTCACCCTCTTTTTTGCGGGAAATGATTTTGCACCGGAGACGCTGATTGAAGGAGGGAGTGCCCAGGATTGGTTACAGGCTACATATATTGCGGCGATGAGGCATGCCTACAGGAGATTGAAGGATTGCCGCGCCATTATCGGCTGGGGTGCCATGAACGAGCCGGATGCCGGTTTCGTGGGTTACCAGGATGTGTCGAAATTGGAAAACTGCGCCCTTGCCCTTGGGCCGATGCCTTCTGCCTTTCAGGCGATGGCCGCAGCGGGGGGGTATCCCCAGCGGGTCCCAAATTATTCGATGGATCTACGGGGTTTCCATAATGAAGGAGAAAGCACCCTGAATCCCGCTGGGGTTCGTCTATATCGTGAGGGGTTCGAGTGCCCCTGGAAGCAGGCTGGCGTCTGGACCGATAAAAACGGGGAAGCCAGGATCCTGAAAAAGGATCACTTCGCCTTTCGTCCCGATGGGAGTCCGGCTGATTTTGTCCACTCTTACCTGAAACCCTTCTTAAAGCGTTTTGCCGCGACCCTGCGCGAAGTAAGACCCGATTCTATCCTTTTCATCGAGAGCCTGCCCCATGGCGACCACCCGGATTGGACTCCGGAAGAGGCTGGCAATACGGTGAATGCCTTCCATTGGTACGATGGCATGCCGCTTGTCCTGAAGCGCTTCATGCCTTTTTTCTCTGTCCGCACCGATACCCGCAAGCCTGTATTCGGTCAGGCTGCGGTGAAAAAGAGTTTTTCCACCCAACTGGCCGACAGTGTTCGGTGGACAAAAGAAAGCATGGCGGGTATACCCTGTGTATTGGGTGAATTCGGCCTGCCTTTTGACCTGCATGGAAAAAAAGCCTATGCCAGCGGTGATTATCGCCTGCATGAAACAGCCTTGTCCATGTATTACGATGCGGTGGATGCCAATCTATTAAGCAGCACCATCTGGAATTACAACCCTGACAATACCCACATTTACGGAGATGATTGGAATGGCGAAGACCTTTCGATTTGGTCCAAGGATGGCGGTGCGAGGGCTATCGATGGGTGGAGAAGGCCCTATCCCATCGCGATTGCAGGAGAACCGCTTTCCATATGCTGGCAACGGAAAACCCGCCGCTTCGAATTCCGTTTCCGCCCGGATCCGCTCGTTCAGGCCCCAACGAAACTATATCTCCCCGAGGAATGCTTCGGTGGAAAGTACCGGATCGAAGTCAGCTCGATCGGTTCCGCCTGCGCGTATACCATTGAAAAGGTAAAATATGGTGTCGTGCTTCTTGATCTTGGAAGCTCTGCAGGAGAGGTCCTGATCAGGGTTACTTCAGACTGATCTGAAACCTGTGGTTGAGGCCGGTGAGTCAACGTCGGTAGGCGTTCAGGATGGGGAAGCGTGCTTTGGCCGCCTGCGCTGTGGAGAATCCACGCGTCGCATCCGGTCTGATCTCGCCGTTCGCCAGTATCTGCCAACGAATCGCAAATTCCTGTTCGAAAAGGCTGTCGAGTCCGTTCTTGAAATCCAGGATACGGGAAGCATAATCCAGGGTTTTCTTGGGAGTACCCCCGGTACTTACCCTGGTTGTTCCCGCGTTATACATGGCCAGCGCGGAAACGTCAGTACCTGCAAGATCCAGGCACCAGCGTAGGTGCGCGGTTCCAAGTCGTGTATTTTCCCCTATATCGAAGAAATCGGATTCCTTCAATTTGGGGAAGGATTTGGAATTGAGCTGGAAAAGCCCACGGTCCACGCTACCCTTGTTCTTGTTCAGTGCCAGGTGATCGAAACGGCTTTCTTCCCATACGAGGGCAGTTACCAGACTTGGCGGCAAGTCGTATTCATCTGACTGCCTGAGGATGGCCCGTGCGATTTCTTCGGAATGGGTGATGGCGGTAAAAAAGGCGATGACTTCCGCTTGCGAAGTCTTGCCACGGTAAAAAACAAGTACCGGATCTATCTGACGGCGGGCTTCAAGGACAGCATCGCGGTACTCATCGGGGTGCAGGGCGGTCCAGGACTCTTGCTCCAGCCTGGCTCCGTCGGCAGCCGGGGCGGCATTCACGACCGTCAAGGCCGACAGAAGCAGGATAGGCATCCATGCAAGGACACGGAACGTATGGGCACCTATTCGTATATATCTATTCAAACGCGTAATACTCCACTATACAGGTTTACGCTTCTTTAGCGTTTGTTGCCTAAACTTGATGAAGTCCGCATTGTATAGATGGACCGGTATTGTTTCAAGGGTGCTTTTTCCCTCAAGCGCGTGCAACGGTCCTGACCCTGATGATGCCATCCACTGCGCTTATCCTGTTAAGGACTTCGTCCGGTATCGCCTGCTCGGTATCGATCATGTTGTATGCGTATCCATCGCGGTGGTGGTTTATCATGTCGGTAATGTTGATGCTCGCACCGGCGAGGATTGTGGTTATCTGCCCAACCATGTTGGGAATATTCCGGTTCGCTACCAACAACCTGCAGGGAGAACGGAGTTCGAGTCGGCATTCGGGATAATTGACCGAATGTTTGATGTTGCCCGATTCCAGATAATCCATCAATTGGCGTACCGCCATGACCGCGCAGTTGTCCTCTGCTTCCGGCGTCGACGCTCCCAGATGGGGGACGCAAATGGCGTGTTCGCAGGCGAGCAGTTCCGCGCTGGGGAAGTCGGTAACGTAGGCGGCAACGCGGCTATCGTTCAGGGCCCTGATCATGTCCGCTTCGTTCACCAGGCCTCCCCGCGCAAGATTCACGACGCGGACGCCTTTTTTCATGAGATTGAATTTTTTCGAGTCCAGCAAGCCCTTTGTTCCCTCCACGAGTGGGACGTGGAGAGTCACATAGTCTGCTTTCATCAGGAGTCCGTCCAGCGAATCGGCGCGTTTGACCGCCCGGGAAAGATTCCAGGCGGCTTCCACCGAGATGAAGGGGTCAAAACCAATAACCTCCATCCCCAGGGAAATCGCGTCGTTCGCCACCATGACCCCGATGGCGCCCAAACCGATTACACCAAGGGTTTTCCCCTTGATCTCGGGTCCTTCAAATCTGGACTTGCCCTTCTCGACGAGTTCCGGAACCTCGTCTGCCTTGTCTGCGATGGTTTTTGCCCATTCGATGCCGCCAAGTATGTTCCGGGAGGACAGTAGAAGGGATGCCATAGCCAATTCCTTGACCGCATTGGCATTGCCGCCGGGTGTATTCAGGACGACAATGCCGCGGTCAGTACATTGCGGTATGGGTATATTGTTGACTCCGGCTCCCGCGCGCGCGATCACCTTGACCGATTCCGGTATTTCCATCTCGTGAAGGTCGGCACTCCGGACCAGCAGGGCGTCCGGATTCGGAATCTCGCCGGCTACTTCATACGCCGAGCGGGAAAAAAGTTCGAGGCCGACTGGTGAAATCTTGTTGAGGGTGCGCACGCGGAACATATATCACTTCCCGTTTATGGCTTCGAAACGCTTCATGAAATCCACCAAGGCCACGACACCGTCGCGGGGCATGGCGTTGTACACGCTGGCGCGCATCCCGCCCACAAGCCGGTGTCCGGCCAGGTTGATCAGATCAGCGGCAGCCGCTTCCTTAATAAAGCGTGTTTCCAGGTCCGCATCGCCAATGACGAAGGGAATGTTCATGAGGCTCTGGAATTTTTTATCCACCGGGGAACGGAACATCTTGGAAGAATTCAGGTAATCGTACAGGATCGCGGCCTTTTCCCTGTTACGCTCACCCATGGCTTTGACGCCGCCACTCTGCTTCATCCATTCCAGCACCAGGCCGACTATATAGATGGAATAGCAGGGGGGGGTGTTGTACATCGATCCCTCTTTGGAATGGGTATCGTAGCGGAGCATGGTGGGGGTGGATGCGGGGATGTTTTTAATAAGGTCTTCCCGGATAACGACTACCGTTACGCCCGCGGGGCCAAGGTTCTTCTGGGCACCGGCATACAGAAGCCCGAAACGCGACACGTCCAGCGGTTCGGAAAGGATATTGCTGGAAATATCGGCAACCAACGGCACGGAACCGGTATCAGGAAGGTCTGCCCATTTGGTGCCGACTATGGTGTTGTTCAGGGTGATATGGTAATACGCGTCTTTCGGGTCCGCCTTGGGAGCCGCAGGTATGTAGGCGTAGGCGCGGTCCTTGGAAGAGGCCACAACTTTGGCGTCCATGTATTTTGATGCTTCCTCTACCGCTTTTCCGGCCCAGACGCCGGTGTCCACGAAAGAAGCCTGCCTTCTGGCACCGGATGCATCCGGCGCGCCCAGATTGAGGGGGATCATCGAAAACTGGAGGGAGGCGCCACCCTGGAGGAAGAGCACCTTATAGTTGGAGGGGATGCCCATCACTTCCCGCAGAAGGGCTTCCGCGCCTTCTATTATGGGCTTGTAGTCCTTGGACCGGTGGCTCATCTCCATCACCGATTGGCCGCATCCGTGATAATCGGTCATCTCGGCGGCTGCACGTTCCAGGACAGGAAGCGGCAACATCGAAGGTCCTGCTGAAAAATTGTAGACTCGGTTCATCTGTAGCTCCTTTTTATGTCCCCATCGTTGCGGGTTTGACTTTCACTTCTGACTCTCAACGGATGATAGTTTCGCCGCCAGCGCCCTCAGATCGTCCACCACGTACACATCCTGGACGGAAATTCCTGCCGGTACGACAAGCGCCGTTGGGGCGAAGTTGACTATACCCTTGATCCGCGCGTTGATCAACTTTTCCGCAGCGGCTTGGGCTGCGTTGGCCGGTACGCACAATAAGGCTATTTCAATGCCGAAACGCCCCACCACCTCTGAAAGTTTGTAGTTGGGGTACAGGGGTACGGTGGAACTGAGAATTTCCACCCTGTTGACACTGGAGTCGAAGCCGGCTACCAGGTCAAATCCCTCCTCCACAAACCCGGAAAAGTTAAGAAGCGCTGATCCGAGCCTGCCGAGTCCGACGATGCAGCATTTCCTTCTGCGGTCCAAACCTAAAGCCGTTTCGATGGCTTTGAGTAGGGGTGCGATGCCATAACCCGCCCCTGAAGAGAAATCCCCGCCCAGATAGGAGATGTCCCTGCGGATGGTATGGCTTGAACAACCTGTCACGTTTTCCAGTTCCGCTGAGGTCATGGTTTCAGCTGTGGAATTACCCAGGATGCGAGTCAGATTCAAAAGCCTTTCTACGGTGGGTTCCGGGAATACTACAATGGCAGCCGCTCCCTGTGAAATATTTCACAGGGAGAATATTCCAATATCAGGGAAGCTGTCAATGTCTCCTGATGGTGCCGTTGCGCGAAGGTAGGCTTTGCGTTATCATGACCCCATGACCGGCAAGCGTTTTACCGTGCTGGACCTCATCGATATAGACTTGAAGGAACACAATTCCCTCGATCTCCGTTGCATCGGAGGCAGGAAGGGTTTGGCCCGGGAAATTTCGATTCCCGATCTCAATCGACCCGGATTGGCGCTGTCCGGTTTTTATGATTCATTTGCTTATCAGCGAATCCAGATTTTTGGGCGTGGCGAGGCTGCCTACCTGCGCATGCTCGCCTCGGAATCCAGGACGGAAACCATCGAGCGCATGTTCAGCTATGCGATTCCTTGCTGCATATTCACCCACAGCCTGACACCGGACCGCGGTTTTTTCGAGATGGCGGAGAGATCCCAGTGTCCCCTCCTGCAGACCGACCTCCCTTCGGCGGAATTCTCCTCCCGGGTTTTACGGGTACTCTCCAACCTTTTCGCCCCCCAGAAAACCATGCACGGCGTGCTGGTCGAGGTCTACGGCATAGGCATCCTGATCCTGGGCGATTCCGGTGTCGGCAAGAGCGAGGCTGCCCTGGAGTTGATCGAACGCGGCCATCGCCTGGTAGCGGACGATGTGGTGGACATGCGCTGCGTAAACGGAAATATCCTGATGGGAGCAGGTGCCAACAAGATCATCGGCCATCACATGGAAATCCGCGGTCTCGGCATCATCAATATTACCCATTTATATGGAGTAGGCGCGATCCGCGACAAGAAGCAGGTGCAGCTTGTAGTCGAGCTGGAAGAATGGGATCCAGAGAAACTGTACGACCGGATCGGGACTCAGGAACAATATATGGAAATTTTGGGAGTGAAGATACCGCGTCTGGAAATTCCTGTAAAACCGGGACGGAACATCCCCATAATCATAGAAACCGCCGCCATGAACGAGAGGCTTAAGAAAATGGGTTACTTCTCCGCCAAGGAGTTCAATCAGAACGTCCTGAAATGGATAGAGAGCGACGCCGCCAGATCGGTTTACTTTGGCCAGGATGATATCATTTAGATCATATTCAAGGAAGCGAAATGATTGAACAGATGGTGAAAATCAAGAACAGAGCCGGTATCCATGCGCGCCCGGCCGCCCTGCTCGTGCAAACCGCGAGTCGTTTCAAATCGAAAATCTTCATCGAGAGGGAGACGGACAGGATCAATGGCAAATCCATAATGGGTATCATCACCCTTGGTGCCGCCTATGAAACTCCCTTGAAACTAATCGCGGAAGGGGAGGACGAAGCCGCTGCGATCGAAGCCTTGGTTCACCTGTTCGATTCGAAATTCGAAGAGGATTGATCATCGCATCAGGGGAAGTCCAGTATGCGCACGGTACGCACCCGATCCGGAACCTCCCTTCTTGGACTTCCCACCCTATTTTTCATTTATCTTTTACTCGGTATTCTGGGTACCCTTTTTTCGTCCGCGTTTTTTGCCCAAGCTCTGGGTTCTGAACCCGGAGCAGGGCAATTCCTGATTGTCGTATTCATCAGCGTTCCCCTTGTATTGCTTGCCTTTCTCCTCCTTTCCACCTTCCGGCTGGTCCGTGATGTCGCCGCCCGAAGGCCGGGGGGGAAACTTCGGGCGCGCTTACTCATGTATTTTGTCACCGCTGCCGTCCTCTCGTCCGCGCCGTCTACAATAATCGCATCGCGCTTCGTGTCGGGCATTCTGGAATCCTGGAACTCCGCAGAAATTGGCGTCGCGCTCCAGGCTGCCCGCAATTTCGCCTTGGATTCGTATCGCTACCGCTTGTCCGTCCTTGAGCGTTCGGTAAAAAGCGGTACCATAGACCTGGCGGCGCAATTGGCGGATTCCGGCGACCATGAAGCCGCGATGAAAGTATTGCAAGCCGAGGATGATGCCTTCGTAGCCGTACAGTCTTTCCATCTGGATGCAAGCGGGGCCTGGATTGAGGCATCCTACATCGGTGATATTCGATATGGCCTGAAAATCCCTCCGGGTTTCAAGTCGGGGTTCTTGCCCAGGGATCCCGTCCGGGACGGGGACACCATCCGGTATATTTCCGCGAGTGGAAGGAATATCCTCCGTGTCGCTTGTTTCTCGCTCGGAGCAGGGTTCGATGACGCCAATGCCAGAATTGAAAAAGCAGCGGAGAAGACCCTTGCCGTGGATAATCTGCACCCTACCCTCTCGACAATCCTTATCCTTCTTTACGCTGCTTTTTCCCTGCCCACCTTGCTTATGACCGTCATCATCGCCTTCTCCCTCAGCGAGATGGTGACCCTGCCCATAGTGAGCCTGGCCGATGCGACCCGACGTGTTGCCGAAGGCGATTTTTCCATCCGCATTCTTGCCCGCCCCGGAGACGAACTGGGACATTTGATCAGTTCTTTCAATGCAATGGTGAGCGAATTGGAAAACTCACGCATTGCTTTGCTGAGGACAGAGAAAATAAACGTTTGGCAGGATATTGCCCAAAGGCTGGCGCATGAGATAAAAAATCCCCTGACACCGATAAAACTTTCCGCAGAACGCATCCTGCGGCGCTTGAAGACCGATCCAAGCGGACTCGAAGAGATCCTGGAGCCTTCCATGATGGCCATCGTACAGGAAGTGGACGGCCTTTCCACGCTGCTTACCGAGTTCAGGACCTTTGCGCGCCTGCCACCACCCTCGCTCGAACGTTCAAAACTACGTAAAATCATTGAGGATGCGGCTGCGGTGTACCAGACATCCTACCCGGAAATTGTGTTCAAGTACGAAACCGTCGATCCCGAGCTGACCCTGGAAGTGGATCGGCGTCATATCTCGCAGGTATTGTCGAATCTGATCGTAAATGCGGTGGACGCCATGGAAGGCCACGGCATACTGGAATTCCGGGCCGAGCTTGTCAAAAAAAGGGATAGCCGCTATTGTAGATTGAGCGTTCGCGATAACGGTAAGGGGATACCGGAAGAGGATAGGGCGCTGATATTCAACCCGTATTTTACCACCAAGGAAACAGGCACAGGGCTCGGTCTCTCGATCGTCGAGCGTATTGTAAACGACCACGGTGGAACGATTTGGTTGGATTCCGCGCCCGGTGTCGGAACAAGCTTCTATATCGATCTCCCCATAGACCGGAACGCGGCACCGCGCAGCGAAGGTGCGAGGAATCAATGAACCAAGTCCTGGTGATCGACGACGAGCCCGGCATACGTACCGCCCTTCGTTCGATCCTTGAAGATGAAAAATATAAAGTCCATACCGCTGAAGATGCTTTGGAGGGTCTTGCGCTACTCGAACGCCTGAATGTGGATCTGGTGTTTCTGGACGTCTGGCTGCCACGTCTTGGGGGCATGGAAGCCCTGGAACGCATCCATTCTGCCTGGCCCGAACTCGAGGTCGTGATCATTTCCGGGCACGCCAACGTGGATATGGCGGTTCGGGCTGTCAAACTGGGGGCCTTCGATTTTCTGGAGAAACCCCTATCATTGGATAAGGTGCTCACCGTCACCCGGAATGCATTGGCCATGCGGAAGCTCCGTGTAGAGAATACGGGCCTGAAGCGGGTTTTGGGCGGCGATTCCATCATCGGAACCAGCCCCGGCATAGAACGGGTGCGGGCGATGATAGAGCAGGCTGCCTCCACCGAAGCCCGTATCCTCATCATGGGCGAAAATGGTACCGGCAAGGAATTGGTGGCCCGCGACATACACCGGCGTTCCAGCCGGGCGGACCGGGCCTTCGTGGAAGTTAATTGTGCGGCCATACCGGATACCCTGATAGAGAGCGAGTTGTTCGGACACGAAAAAGGCGCCTTTACCGATGCTGTTGCCGGGCGAAAGGGCCGTTTCGAGCTGGCCCATAAGGGGACGCTTTTCTTGGACGAAATTGGCGATATGTCACTTTCCGCCCAATCGAAGGTGCTTCGGGCCATCCAGGAGCTCAAGATAGAACGTCTGGGTGGTGAACGCTCCATAGATGTGGATGTCAGGCTGGTGACCGCGACGAATCGGGATCTGCCCGCCGAGGTGCGAGCCGGCCGTTTCAGGGAAGACCTCTATTTTCGCCTCAACGTCATCCCCATCACCATGCCTCCCCTGCGGGAGCGGACAGATGATATCCCCGCCTTGGCGCTACACTTTCTTAAGAGCTTCGGAGCGGACAGTACGAGCCTGGACGACGAGGCCATCGCATTCCTCAAGTTGTACCGTTGGCCGGGCAATATCCGGGAGTTGAAAAATTTGATGGAACGGATTTCAGTCATGTGCGATGACGACCGTATCGGTGTGGAAGCGATTTCGGGTTTGCTGGAGCGTAGCGGTAAGATCTTTGGCGCTCCCCGCCCCGTTCAGCCATCGGCTTTCGGTTCCGATTCCGCTGAAACCGGGGTTTCCTTGGGAAATCCTGCAGACTTTTTGTCGATAAGTTTCAATGATGCAAGGGATTTATTCGAAAAGCGATATATTGAACAAAAATTCCTGGAAAACGGGTATAATATTTCACGTACGGCGGAGGCGATAGGTTTGTATCCAAGCAATCTCCACGCAAAACTCAAGAAGCACGGAATAAGGTCGGAAAGATGAGAGAGCTCACGGAACGGCAACGGGAAGTGTTGTCCTTCATCACGATGTACATCTCCAAGCATGCGTACCCCCCAACCATCAGGGAAGTCGCGGACCACTTCTCCATTTCGGTCAAAGGCGCCTACGACCATCTGGGTGCCTTGAAGAAGAAAAATCGTTTGCGCTACGGCGACAAACGTTCGCGCACGATGGAGGTCATCAAGCGCGACGAGGATGGCAGTAGCGAAAACGCTACCGTCTCTGTCCCGGTCCTCGGCGAAGTCGCAGCCGGCAAGCCCATACTCTCGGAGGAGAACTGGGATGGGACAGTCCCGGTGCCCCTCTCGCTACTGCGCAAGGGTGGTTCCTATTTTGCCCTGCGCGTCCGGGGCGATTCCATGGAACGGGCGGGCATAATCGATGGCGACCTGGCGGTGATCGAGAAAAAGGATGTCGCCCGCGACGGCGAGATAGTCGTGGCGGTAGTGGACGAGGCGGTCACCCTCAAGCGCTTTTTCAAGGAAAGTTCCCGAATCCGTCTTCAGGCCGAAAACCCGGTGTATTCGCCCATTTACTGCAGGGAAGTCCGAATCCTGGGTAAGCTTGCCTGCCTGCTCAGGCGTTACGCGTAAGGTTGCCCATGGCGAAGGGACGCAATTATCTCTATACCGGTCCAGAAATTGGTGAGCGCAACGATGCACTCCAAGCATTGCGGAAAGCCTTGGCGAAGGCTGCCGGTTTCCCGCCGGAGGAACATTCCTTTTATTGCGGTGAAACGAGGATGGGTGATGTGGCATCCCTGCTGCGCAATGCGTCCCTTTTCTGTGAGCAACGCCTTGTGCTGCTCAAGAACGCCGAGCTCATCAAGAAGAAAGAAGACGTGGACCTGCTCTGCGACTATCTTGCAGCCCCTGCCGACGATACCGTTCTGGTCCTGCTATCCGACGAGATTTCGGTGGATAAGAAGATAGATGCCGCCATACCAAAGGATTCCAGACGCATTTTCTGGGAACTATTCGAAGATAGAAAAACCGAGTGGGTGGGAGCCTTTTTCAGGCGGGAAGGGTATCGCATCAGTCCGGATGCGATCGAGAGTATTCTGGAATTGGTGGAGAACAATACAGATGCCCTCAGGCGTGAATGCGGCCGTTTGTTGCCCTTCCTGAAAAAAGAGCTGGTGATCGAAGAATCCGAGATCGAGAATTTGCTGGCCCATACCCGTGAGGAATCGGCTTTTTCCCTTTTTGCACGTATTGCCGAGGGTGAGCTGGCCAAGGCCCTTGAAACCGTCCGTTCCCTGTTGGCCGCCAAAGAGGTGCCTGTACAAATACTCGCGGGCCTGCTCTGGTGTTTCAGGCGTCTGGGCGATTATATCGCCTTGGTGGAATCCGGACGGCTGAACGATTTCGAGCTGAAAAAAGCCGGTCTCAGCTCGAAAAAAGCCCAGAGGGATTATGTCGCCGCGGCAAAACGCTACTCGGCACAGGATGTGGAGCTTTGCATATCCCTGCTGGCCAAATACGACATTCAGTTCCGGTCCTCTGGTTCCGGAGTGGAGGATATCCTGATGGACACCCTCGTCTACGCACTTTTGGTCGGGCGTGGAAAGGCCCTGGAACGGGCTTCCTACGCCGACGCCTGAGGTTTTTTCAACTACAGCACCTCGTATATGCCGCATTTCAGGTACAGCGACTCGTCGTAACCCAACAGAATGGGGTGGTCGGGAGACTGATAGGTAAAGGTTACGAGTCGGAGCCGTTTTTCGGCATCCATGGCGGCGTGGTTTATCATGGATTTAAAACGGTTCTCGCCAAGGGCATGGCTACACGAACAGCTTACCAAAATTCCTCCCTTGTCCAGCAGGCGAAGGGCGCGGCTGTTTATTTCACGGTATCCCCTCAGCGCATCGTCCAGGTTGGTCCGTGATTTTGCGAAGGCCGGCGGGTCCAGCACGATCAGGTCGAAGCGCTCCTTCGCCCGGTCGGCGGAACGCAGGTAATCGAAGATATCATCCTTGACGCACTGAATTAGCGGGCTTACCCCGTTCAGGGCGGCGTTCTGCATTACGGCTGCCAGCGCATGGGCGGAGGAATCCAGCGCAGTGACGGCGACAGCCCCTGCATGGGCTGCATTGATCGCAAAGCCGCCTGTATGACAGCAGGCGTCCAGCATCCGCTTGCCCCCGGCGAAGCGTGCCGCAAGGGCCCTGTTGAATTTCTGGTCCAAAAAATGGCCGGTCTTTTGACCGCCCAGCAGATCTACAGCAAAGGATAGACCATTCTCGCGGATGATTATGCCCTTTTCGGGATAGGATCCCGAAATCAGGCCCGAGCGGAGCGGCAAGCCTTCCAGTTCCCGGACAGGGGCGTCGTCCCGTTCGATCAGACCTTCCGGTTTCCCCAGGAACCCCGTTTCCGTTTCAGCCGCATCGGCTCCGGCCTTTGGTGTCGCCTTGGCCGAAGCCAGCACCTCTTCCAGGGCTGTCAGGATTTCTTCCTTCCGGGCGTCCATGCCCCAGGCCAGAAACTGCACCGAAAGCCAGGAAAGGGCAGGGCTGTCCCTGTTATCCACCGGTGTGCCGACATACCGGTCCACAATCAGGCCGGGCAGGAAATCGGCTTCCGCAAAAACGAGTCGGGCGGATTCGGTGGAAAGGTCGAAATCCCTGCGCCGCCGTTCTATGGCTTCCCGAATACGACGTTTGAAGAAACCCGTATCCATGCCTTCCTTGGAGGGCGAGAATATTCGGGCCCGTATCTTGGAATGGGGATTCACGATAGCCCTGCCCAGGTACTCTTTGCGGGAACTTTCCACTTCCGCCAGGTCGCCGGGTTCCAAGACCGCAGGGCTTGCTTTCTCCCGTGGTCCTGGACCCATGACCGAAGCTATCTCGTTATCGTATACCCAGGGATGGCCGGACTTTATCCTCGCTTCCTCTCCCTGCTTCAATATGATGCGGTTCATGGTGCTCCTTGTTCTTTGCTGGTGCTACGTTCCTATTCTTTTGCGTTTGGAGGCCTGCGCCTGACTATGAATTCCTGCTTGGGCGCGTGTCTGGCGGCTTCGACCCCTTCCTTGACGGCTTCGTAGAGGCGTTCCTGGGCGCGGAACGGTTCTTCGCCCTCAGGAGCATGTGCGAGGGTCCAGATGCCATCCGACCCGAGGGTACGGGCCCGGGAATCGTCCCGGAACCAGGTATCCAGGATATCGCCAATGCGCTTTTTCAGATCCTCATTCAATATGGGGAACATCAACTCTATCCTGCGCTCCAAATTGCGAGGCATCCAATCGGCGCTGGAAAGGAATAACTCTTCCGCGCCTCCGTTGGAGAATCGGAAAATCCTGGCGTGCTCCAGATAGCGGTCAATGATGCTCACCACCTGTATGTTTTCGGACATTCCGGGAACTCCGGGTATGAGCATGCAAATTCCGCGTATGTTCAGCCTGATTTTGACGCCGGCCCTGGACGCCCGGTACAGGGCGTCTATCACCTCGACATCCGCCAGGGAATTCATTTTGGCGATGATCGAGCCTGGATACTCCTGGCTGGATCGTTTTGTTTCCCTTTCGATCAAGGCGATTATCCGGTGCTTCAATTCCGTTGGCGCTATCACGAGCTTGCGCATATTCTGTACGGCCGAATAGCCGGTAACGATATTGAAGAAAATGTTGGTCTCGTAGGCTATTTCATCATTGGCGGTGATGATTCCCAGGTCGCCGTACAGGCGGGCGGTTTTATCGTTGTAATTCCCTGTCGACAGATGAACATAGCGCTTGACACCCTCCGCTTCCCGTCGGATGACGATGCAGGCCTTCGCGTGTACTTTGAGTCTGGCAATACCGTAAACCACGATGGCCCCGGCCTGCTCGAGTTGGGCTGCCCAGGCGATATTGCGGCTTTCGTCGAAGCGGGCTTTAAGTTCCACCAGAACCGTAACCTGCTTGCCATTCCTGGCAGCCAACTCCAAGGCCTTGATGATGGGCGAATCACCGCTGGTACGGTAGAGGGTAGCTTTTATCGCAAGAACGTGCGGATCTTTGGCAGCGTCGGAAAAGAAACGGATGACGGGTTCAAAGGACTCATACGGCAGGTGCAGGAGGATGTCCTGTGTTTTGATACGGTCCCAGAGTGGTTCATCTTCCGGCAGATCGGCGGGCCACCAGTTTTTCCAAGGTTTTTCCCGTAGGTAGTCGAAGCCCTTGGCCTGGCTCAGATCCATGAGGCTTCTCAGGTCTATGGGTCCCGGCATCGAATAGACGTCGTTCGGCTGCAAGCCCAGGCGCTTGCTTATTTCCCGTTCCAGAAGCGGGCTATCCGTGGAGATGGTTAGCCGCACCGGATGGGATTGCTCCCGTCCCACAAGGACTTCCTCCATGGCTTCCACAAAATCCTCGTCCCGTTCCTCGTCAACGGAAAAATCGGCATCCCGGGTGACCTTGAAAAGGGTGGCTTCCTTGATCGTCCACCCGGGGAAAAGGCGGAAACCCCAAGTCATTACCACGTCATCCAGTAAAGTAAAGCAGGTTTTACCGCTCTCCTCGTGGGGTAACCATACGATCCTGTCCAGGTTAGGGGGGATCTGGACCACTGCAAGGCGTTTTGAGCCGCAATCGGCAGCAAGGTCCTTTGCGACGGGACCGCAGGCGTCCGCGTCGTTGGGCTCGATAAGGAAGGCCGCGTTCATGCGCAGGTTGCCGGAGGAAGGGAATTGGGCGTTATCGTCTACCCGAAGTGGTGTAAGCACCGGAAAGACTTCCGTTATGAAAAGGTTTTCCAGGTACCGTTGCTGGCGTGCCGTGTACGAACCCGGGCGTACCAGTTCAAGCCCTTCCTTGGCCAAAGTAGGCAGCAACTCGTTCATGAGGCAGTCGTATTGTTGGCGCACTATCTGGCGGATGCGGTGGGATGCCGCTTTCAGCTGTTCGGAGGGTTTTAGACCTGAAGGATCAGCCCCGACTCCCGCACGATCGGCGCGCTTCAGGGCAGCGATCCGGACCATAAAGAATTCATCAAAATTGGAGCTGACTATGGACAGGAATTTCAGGCGTTCCAGAGGGGGTAGTTCCGGCCTGAGCCCTTCTTCCAGCACGCGGGCGTTGAATTCGATCCAGGAAAGATCCCGGTTGAAATATCTTGCTTCCTGTTTTACCATCGCGACTGCCATCCTTAGGTTATTACGACCCTGTATCCAAAAACGTCTTCGAACATATCGGCTTTTTCTTCCATACCCAGGCGTTCGAGGGAAAGATCCTCATTGCCTTGGGTTCGGAGGACGATAGTATCCGATCTTTTTTCAAGTTCAATGGTTTTGATCCTTCGCGAATGACCCCGGTCCAAGGCATCGGCCACCCGCAGGATTGACGCAAGTTTGAGTACGATCATGCGTTCTTCCCGCTGGAGGGCGATATAGGCAATATGGGTGGAGTTTGGCGCTGATCGCCTGTGGTAGCGGACGACATTGGACACTACGTCCAAGTCGTCCCGGTGCAACCCGAAAATTTCCGAGTTTGCCACGATGTACTGGCTATGCTTGTGGTGTCCCGAACTCCGCAGATACATGCCTATATCGTGAAGGATTCCGGAGACTTCCAGCAGCAAACGCGCGCGCCTGTCCATGCCATGGTCCTCTTTGAGTGCATCGAAAAGCACCAGGGACAGGTGTGAGACGTGCAAGGCGTGGTCTTCGTCGAAATGATACTTGCGCCCCAGGCTAACGGCGGAAGCGATGACCTGGGAATAGAATTCTTCCAGCAGTTCGGGGTCCACTCCAGAGGCCATGTTGACGAGCATGCCCTCGCGTATGGAGACATTGGGTACGATGATTTCGGTGGCGGCTGTCTGTTCCAGAAAAAGCTTGTAGGTGAGCAGGCCAGGAATGATGCCTTCGGCTTCCGCGAAGGGTATGCGCAGTTTCTGCACGCATTCTTCAATCGAGTACCCACGAATACGCTCCACGAAGCTCTCGAAGGCTTCACGGCGTATGAGTGCGCAGTTTTCGTTGATTTCCTCTCCCAGGCGGGCAGCTGCGAAGCGTGCATCCGAACCCGCGACGATGAAATTGCGTACATGGGTCAGATCAAGTTCGGAATTGAGTGTTTCGCAGGTGGTGCGCACGTGTTCTGCCAAAAAACGGAGCAGGTACTCGTTGGAACCGGTAGCCTGACGCACCTGCTGGTCAATAAGTATGGTTCCAAGGCGGATGCTGTGGGCGGCTACCATCTTGCCCCGCCGTAGCAGCATCATTTCAGTGGAGCCGCCGCCAACCTCGATGATTATCGAATTGGACCTGGAGAACTGGGGGTGGTCGTCTTTTATGGCATAGCGCACCGCCAGGTACATCAGCCGGTTTTCCTCGATACCCTCCACCACATTGATACGGAAACCGGTCTGTATCTGGACCCGGTCCATGAATGAGTCACGATTGCGGGCTTCCCGCAAGGCGCTGGTGGCGATGACGCTGATGTCGTCATTCCCGATACCCCAACCCGAAAGGAGTTCGCGGAAACCATTCAGGACATTCAGACAATTGAGCAATGAATCCCTGGATACGAAGCCGCTGGTGAATACGTCGCGTCCCAGGGATACGGGTTTGCCTGCCCGGTCGACGATACGCCAAATCCCGCCAGAGGCAATTTCCGCGACCACCATGCGAATGCCTGTCGAGCCGATCTCGACGACAGCGACAAGCCTTTTTTTATCCGGCATCAGGCATTCCTGGCTAAAAGCGCTGCTCCCAGGGGCACTGCATCATCGCCCAGCGAGCCCACCAGGACTTGGACCTCGTTTATGACGCTCGGCATTGCATGCTCGCGCATCGTACTCAATACAAGGTCCAGGTAGCGTTCCTGCAGACGGTCTGCGAAACCGCCGCCGATAATGAAGGCCTCGGGATTAAGCAGCATCGCGATGCTCGCGAGCGCCACACCAAGGTGGAATGCGGAGCGGTCAACGATCTTGATGATATCCGGGTTGCCCTTTTCAAGGCCTTTCTCGAAGATCGAACTCTTGAATTTGCGGAAATCGGTACCTGTCTTGTCTATCAGTTCCGGAAGATTCCCCGCCGCTGCCGCCGAAACCGCGTCCTTGGCCATCGCATTGCGGGAAGAAAAGGCTTCCAGGCAACCATATTGTCCGCACCCGCAGAGGGGTCCCCCTTCCTGTATTATGAGGTGCCCCACTTCGCCCGCCGAGCCCTTCCAGCCACGGTATAGTTTCCCGTCCAGAATAAGTCCGCCGCCTATACCGGTGCCCACGAAAACACCTACGACATGGCGCAGTCCCTTTGCCGCCCCCAGTTGGAATTCGGCCCAAGTCCCTGCGTTGACGTCATTCTCCATGAATACCGGGAGACCCAAGGCTTTCTCCAGGTTGGCGCGTAGGGGATAATCCTTAAGGTTGAGGTTGGTAAGGGTAACCGTGCCACGAACTGGATCCATGACGCCCGGAACCGCGGCACCGATGGCTTTCACTTTTTCCGGTGCCAGCCCGGCCTGTGCGCAGGCTTCCTGAATGGTGGCCGCCATGGCTGCGGCTACCGCATCCGCACCCTCGTCACCCGGGGTCTTGCCTCGGGCCCTGGCTATGATGGTCCCATCGCCATCCACGAGGGCGGCAATCATTTTGGTGCCGCCCAGATCGAATCCGATATAGTACGCGTCATCTTTCATATCTTCAAGCATAGCTGAAAGTATGCGTATTATACAGGCCTCGGCAGCCCTGAAGAGTCTTTTGAATCAGAGCTTGTCGATGAGCATGGAGCATTTCCCCGAAGGGATGGGAAGGGTTTTTTTCTTTTTTCCCAGAATGTTTATGGTGAAGTAGTATAGTTTTTCGCTTTCCATGTGAATTTCCCAACCCCGACCGCTCTTGTTGGAAAGTATGGTTATCATATTCCGCTTGAGGGACAGATTCTCGATACCCATGATTTCCAGGTTGGGAATGATCCAATCCACCGTCTTTCGCGGCAGCGAGATTGAAAGTCCTACGATATTTTCTATCATGAGGCTGATCGTCGATAATCCCGCATAGGCAAGGTATTGGGGCCGGGGAAAATCTGCTTTGTCAGCCCGTTTTGCGGGACCTTCCTTTTTTGGAAGATACGCTTCCCAAAGGTTGCCCTTGTGGTGGTTCCCTTCGGGATTCATGGAGTCGAGGATATAGTATAAGTGGCGAATCGAGCATTCCCTCGCCAGGTCCCAGCGCTGGTACCTTTCCAGCCCCTTGATCACCATAAACGTAAAGGGCGGGATGACCGAGCCCCGATACCCGTTTCCGTCCGGGTCGAAGGAGGGTTCGTTCACGGCTACTGTGGGAAAAGGGTGTTCGGACCCGAAAAAGAGTGGGTCGCTGAGTTTGTCTATTATACGTTCGGCCTTGTCATCGTTGGGGAGTTCTGCCAGGAGCGGCCAATAACCGGCTATTGTTTTGACCGGAATGCGCTTTTCGGCTTCATCCAGATCGTAGTAGAAGCCGGATTCGTTGTCCCACATCAGGGAGTTGATGCGGGTTTTTAGGGAGAAGTACAGGCGCTTGTACTGGAAGCTCGTTTCCTTGTCGTTAAGGATATCGCCCATGGCGGATATGTAGAGGGCATTTACGGCCATGGCTGAATTGTAATCTACGTGATACACGGCTTTTTCGCGGGGGGCATTGTCCATTGAGGTGGCTGCGAGGGGAACCGCGTAAAGACCATTTGGCTGTTTGAAGGTCGCATCGATCCAGGCCATGTAACGCTGAAGTATGGGGAGAACATCTTTTACACGTTTCTTGTTGGCGGTCTTATGGTACAGGTTGAATTCAGCCCAAGCGAAAAGGGGCATGCCCAAGCCTTCCGGGTTGGAAGGGTCCGTAACAGGTATGCCGGTTTCGACATCGTAACGCCAGCGAATGGCTCCATTTGCCTCCTGTTTCTGGTAGAACAGGTCGAGCGTGGGATGGGCTTGGTATATCCTGTTGGAATACACAAGAAAAAAGGAGGAACAGATAGCGTCGAACTGATCGACTGTAGGACTCCCGGGATACCCGAAGAACTTTCCTTCGAAGCCGCTTTCCTTTCCACCGGCAAGCCAGCAGTCTTGGATCCAGGCCCAGGTCCTATCGTATATATCCACGAAATCCTGATCGTAAAAGTGGACTTTGGGAAAGTCGCGCTTCGTCACGGGATCTCCTTATGGTAACAAAAAAATACCCTATGGGATTGAGTATGGATGAGATTTCTATACCCTATTCGAATTAGACTATCGGAATATGCCTAAAAAGTCAAACAATTTCGCGTTCCGGAAGCGCTTTGTCCCGGATTAGCCATCCTGGCTCCAATTGCAACACCAGTTGGTGCGCCTTGACAGGCCCTGCGTGCACGCGCATAGTCCTGAGCAGGAGACCTCCTTGTACAAGTCCCATATCGCGCTGGAGGCGCGTATCCTTCTTTCAACCGACGTAAAAACTTTTTGTTCCTGCGCCGTCGGTGACGAAGGCCGGGGGGGGACCTGTCCTGTTTGTCGTGGTGAGGAAGGTGCGGTTCCTACCTTGAACGTGGATGCTGCCCGCAAGGCATATTTTGCCGTCCGGGCCTTGGCCTGTGAAATCGTCAAGGATCCTGTATACGAACGAAACCTCAATACCCCCGAAATGCCGGAAGAACACACACTTTCCCGTCTGTCCCTGAAAATCGGAACAAATGGATGGATGGACATCACCTTCCACCGAAGGAAGAAACGCATCCGTATTGCGGAGATTCGGGTCGAGGAAGACGCGGGACGGCTCACCCACTCGGGTAACCAGACGCGCATGGAATATGCGAACGCCGGTATGCCCAGTCTGCGTATACGAACGGAAGCGGATTTCGAGATTGGAGAGGAAGCCGAAGTTTTCCTGTCCGATTTAAGGCGCCGCATCCAATATCTTGAAATTATTCCGGGGGTGCCCCTGGAAAGCGTTATACGATGCAATGCGCATGTCTCGATTGCGGCCTACCCCGAGGAACCCACCGATTTCGTCAAGCTCCGGAACCTCAATTCCTTCAACTTTGTCCGAAAAGCGGTCAATGTCGAACTTGGGCGCCAGGAAGATATCCTTTCGAACGGCGGTTCCATCGTTCCCGAAAGCCGCATCTGGAATGAAACCAGGAATCAGACCGAGGCTTTCCAGAAACGCAGTCCGGAATCACGGACCAGATTCGAGCCTGTGGCCGGTATTCCGACCTTCCCGCCGGATCCGGTAGTGCTCGAAGCCCTGGACGCCTTTACGGTGGAGCTGCCGGAGGCACGCAGGGATCGGCTGGCGGCTCAGTACGGTCTTACTTTGGCCCAGGCCGAATTTGTGTGCGACGAAAAGAGCCGGGCGGATTATTTTGAGCAGGCAGTTACCGCAGGGGCCGCTCCGAAAGAGCTTGCCCACTGGTTGTCCACCTTCATCGTCAAGGAATTCAAGCGCCTGCAACTGACACCGGCCTCGGCTTCCCTCACACCGGAACGGACGGCCGAACTATTGCGCATGCTTTCGGACCGGCGCATACACGGGGGAA
Organism: Breznakiellaceae bacterium; assembly: GCA_964202565.1. Classification (GTDB taxonomy): domain Bacteria; phylum Spirochaetota; class Spirochaetia; order Treponematales; family Breznakiellaceae; genus SZUA-426. Next base: position 43,927 of record CAXNJE010000001.1, read on the forward strand.
TAGCCAAGCAGGCCATCGTTGCAGGATTGGAGTCCGGCCGCGATCCGGCTGAAATAGTGCGCGAGCGTGGTTGGGAACAGGTTACCGACCGGGTCCTTATCCAGACTTTGGCCCGTTCCATCGTTGCCGCCAACCCGAAGGAAGTACGGCGGGTGCGCGAGGGGGATGCCCGGCCAATACGTTTTCTTACCGGCCGGATCATGCAGGAAACCAACGGACTCGCGGAACCTACCCTGGTAAAGGAAATCCTCCGCGAGGAATTATCCGTCTCGCTCGTGTACGTGCTGGCTATGGGTGGCGCTATATCGGGCAGGTACGGGGAAGAGGGTACGGTAGAAAGCGGCGACGAACGGGTGTTGCGGGAACTGCTTAACGGCTGGGACGCCCCTTCGGGTATCCGCTTCGAACAGGTGCAGGTGGGCCGTTCGCTCTCGGAAGAGATAGTACCGGCCGACTGGGCTACCCTGATTACGGCGATTTCTGACAAGCTCAATTCCGGAACGGCCAACGGAATTGTGGTAACCCACGGAACCGACACGCTGGCCTACACGGCACCCCTGCTCTATTGGCTTTTTGCGGACGCCAACGCTCCTGTTGTCCTGGCTGCGTCATCTGCCCCACCGGGAAATTCCAGCGAGGCAGCCGAAACCCTGCGCCGGGCGGTGGCACTCGCCGTGGAAAAGAAGTCGGGTGTCTACGTCGTATACGGTTCGCAGGTCTTGTCCCCGATGAACCTTAAATTTGAACGGATCGGCCTTCATGCCTTCCGGAATTGGAACATGGACTCATCCATCTTTACAGGAACATCCTTGTTGTCAGGCCCGCTGGAAGCCGACCGATATGTTTTGGCACAATTGCTTGAGGATGCGGTCAATTCCTTGTGCATTATTCGGGTGTACCCGGGTTTGCGTCCCGACTATTTGATATCCCTTATGGACTTGGGGGTACGGAATTTTTTTCTGGAACTATACGATACGGGGACAGCGAACCTTCGGGACGGCCCCTATTCCCTCAGAAGGGCTTTCTCCGCTGGTAAAAAGAAGGGTGTCCGTTTCTTCTGCAGCTCCCAACAGGAAGGTTCGGTGGATTTCTCGGTCTATTCAAGTTCCCGGGAACTATGGAAGGAAGGCGCCATCCCCTTGGGCAGCATGGCTACAGAAACAGCCGTAACCCGATTCCTGGCTGCCAGCATCATCGCCGATAGCGATGAGGAATTGGTGGAACTTATGGATTGTACCGGTTCGGAATAAACATTGTCCTGTTTTTCGTGCTTAGTTGCGTGGGGGCGAAAGCTTTTCCGCGTTATCATTCATCGCTGTCCATGTCATGGTCAATGCTCCCGAGGGCATACGTTCCACTTTCAGGCAGTAAACCCGACAATTCCCGCATGACACCAGCGGAAACCAGGTTTGCGTACCAAAGGTAGTTCTGAAAAGCCATTGCAGGAAACCTGCGTGGCTCACCGCGATGACCCTGCGCACCCCTTCGTGGGAACCGGAGATTTCGGCATCCCGCAGAAGTTCCCAGGCAGACATTGCCCTCTCGAAGAGAACCTTGGATTTTTCCGCACCCTCAACGCCTTCCCAGCTTTCGTGATGGAAGCGATCCCAGGCATCCGGTTCATTTTCCTTTATTTCATGCCAGCTTCGTCCGGTAAAATTACCTGTCTCAAGCTCAATGAGCCTGTCAGACGTGATAGGACTGTCTAACCGGGCTTCCTTGGCTATGAGTTCGGCCGTTTCCCGAGCCCTTGCCAAGGGGGAACAGAACAGAACCGTATTCGGATTTCCCGAAAGGGCTTTGCCTGCCTGCTCGGCCTGCTTCCTGCCCTTCGCGGAAAGAGGATAATTCTTGCGACCCTGAAAAATTCCTGCGGTATTTCCTTCGCTTTCGCCATGCCGCAACAACAGGAATTCAGTAGTCTGGGTCAGGTTCCCAAAAAAGTCCGTATCGGCGATTCTCATCAGTACACGATCCGGATGTGCTCGGTCGGGTTCCGATGCTTGATCTTCAGCATGAGCGTCTGTTCGGATTGGGAATAAGCCCAGCCGGAGGAATCGTAACGCTCAAAACGGGGGTCGGTACGGAAGTCGATACCGTACAGCTGGATTTTCACGAAGGGCTTAACGCCCCGTACGAGCAGGTAATGGGTGGTACCAACCGGGAAATCCGTCGCAATATCGATGGCGTTCCCATCCCGAGCAGCGCGGATCGGGGCGCCGGTCCATATCCAGATACTGGTTGCCGTATCCAACTGGAACGGCACCGTGCGGGGAAGCAGGTCCTCAGGATGCAAAAACCTGTAAATCCGGGAAGCGGGAATGCGTTGGCCATCAGCCGGCACCGGTGTGGCGGCACCGGCAGGCAAGGAAAGCCGTGTAGGAAGTGTCGCGCTGGCGTCTGCCAGGGAGAGGGCGGAAACTATGAGGCTTCGTCCGATATTTTCCCAAGCCTTGTTTTTCGTTTCACCCATGGCTTTGATCAAAGCCCGTCCCGCGCGGAGATTGAAGACTGAATCGGCCGTGTCATTTTCGACAAGGAATACCCGGTCATCCTGAGTCTTCCGTAGGAGGCCCGAGAACACGAAAAGGGATTGATCCTCCAGCCGGTCAAAAGGATTTTCCTGGTTTGGTCGGATCCTTTTCCAGTCCTTCGAGTATTCAAGAAATCCTGCGGCCTGGCGGGGCGTCATGGCGGTAGGATCGAAGCTAAGGGTAAAAGCGGCGATCGCATCAAGAAGCGTGCGGTTTCCACGCACATCCAGATAGGAGATCAGGTCGGGTTCGATGAACAAGGCCGGATCGCGCTCATTTACCATTTTTGACAAACGCCCGAGCGTGTCGCGTTCTGCGGCGGCGTAGGTCCTCAAGCCCTGGTCCAAGCGGCCAAAGTAGACTGCGGACCGGTATGTACGATCGGTACCGTCCAAAAAGGCCTTTGGCACGCCGGCCACGGCCCCCCGATAATTTCCGCGCCTGGACGATTCGGCGGTATAGGTGACGACCGAATCTTCATCCGGAGTTTCAGCCATGGATCGTTCCCAATCTACGAAAGCGGTATCCGTCCATTGCTGGACAATCCTATTATAGGAAGCCGCATCACTCGCGGCGGCGATCGAGAAGTCCGCGGGATCGAAGCCTTTCTTGGCTACGAATTTTCCGTAGGCGAAGGTGGGGGAGGTTGAATTCAGTATGATAGCCCGCTTGTCGTTGTCGATTTTGCCGGATAGAACAAAGGATTCTCCCGCAACAATCAAGCTGGGTTTACCTTCAATAGCCTCTCCAGACCGTGCGGAACGAAGCGGACGGAATGGAAGGCGCAATTCGGTGACGCCTTTAGGAAACGCAGCCCGGGCTTGAAGCAATTCCTCGCCATCGACGAACTCTGTCATGAAACTGAGTTGTGTGCCATCCTCCAGGACGATGCGCACTGCGTTGTTTTCGTTTTCAAAAGAAGCCGGAGCGATCGGTCGGGGCGCGGTATTCCCCTTGACCGATGCCAGACCCTCGTTGCCTGCGAGCCGGAATTCCATGCCATTGAAAAAGACAGCCAAGGGACCAACCAGTTTCCGTCCCGCTTTGGATTGCCCTTTCGCATCGCCACCTTTTGCGTACTTTCCGCTGACTGTCAGGGACCCGATAGTCATCGTAAAACCCGTATTATTGGAGAACTGAACCAGCGCCAAGCCTAGCGCAACAGCAAGATATGCGGTGACGACGATGAATCCGCGTCGGAATGGATGTCTTTTCATTAAGGATAGGATAGCCTATTCATGGATAATGTTTCAACTTGTCGAGTTTGGACCGATCATATACAATGTCGCCAACAAATATGCTTCGACGTACCGAAATTCATGTACGCTTACTGGCTCTCTCATTAACATCGCTAGCCTTCATCCTGGGCTTCTTTTCCTGCGCGGGAGCCCCCGATTCGGTTCCACAAGTCCTTCCACCCAGTGTCGTAACGCCTTCGCAGGAGGAAGCTCCGGTGGTTGCAATTCCGGCACCCGAGCCCGAGCCGGCACCCGAACCCGAGCCGGCACCCGAGCCAGCACCCGAACCCGAGCCGGAGGTGGCACCCGAACCCGAGGCACTCCCTCAACTTCCCCCTTTGCCTCCCGCCATTCCAAGCGTTGAAGACCGTTTGTCGGAAATTTCCCGTATGCTCTCTTCCGGGAAAGCGGAGGCTGCCCTTTTGCTTTTTGACCTTCCTCCGCTTTCGGATTCTGAAGATTCAAGCCTCGCCCTGCTCAAGGCCTCAATCCTCAGTTCCCTGGGGAAAGCCGCGGATGCGCGTGCCATTGCCCAGTCGTTGGTTAAGGCGGACCCTTCCAATGCAGAAGCCTTATTCGTTTTGGCCGCTGCCGAAGGCGCCGCGGGCAAGACCAAGGAGCGAAAGGCGCTACTCGAGAAGACCATCGCCGCTGATCCCAAACATTCCGCAGCCCTGGCAGCCCTGGGCACCATCGCATTGGGTTCAAAGATTTTTAAGCTTGCGGAAACCTATTACGACAAAAGCCTTGAAAGTGACCCTCGGGGTATGGAAGCCCTGATTGGCAAGGCCCGCATGCGCAGGGTTTTCGACGACCCATCCGGCGCGGAGGCTGTCCTCAATTTTGCCATGAAGGAATTCCCCGACTGGGCCCTTCCCCTTGCGGAAAGGGCGAAGGTGTATCGGGAGAAAGGCTTCCTGACCCATGCCCTGGCCGATCTGAGCAAGGCCCGCTTGCTTGACCCGGAAGATTACTGGATAGCCTTGGATCGTGGGGTCGTGCTTTTCGATCTTGAGCGGCAGGATGATGCACTGGCCGAATTTGATCAGGCGGCAAAACTTCAACCAGACCACTTCCTCTCCTACGTTTACAGTTCCGGAATTCGTGATGAACTGGGGGATTGGGCTGGTGCGGAACACGACTACGCCAGACTGGCGGCGTTGAAACCCGACTATTACTATGCGAATGAGGCGCTTGGCATACTGAGGATGCGGGACGGTCGCTGGGCTTCTGCAGCGGATGCCTTTATCGACGCCTTTAAACGGGCACCACACCAGTCCCAATACGCCCTCTTGGTGTCCCTTTGCTGGATGCATTCCGGTAAAACCGCCGAAATAAGGCCATTTCTGGCTAAAGTACTTCCAACGGTGAACCGTACCGTGCTGGAATGGTATCTGTTAAGGCTTTTTCACGATCAATCGGGGGACACAGACATCGCGATCAGAATCGATAAGGAAACGGATTGGGACAAACGGGCGAGGATGCTATACTATCTTGCGCAGTATTATGCGGCCAAAGGTGACAGCGGACTCGCGATTCGTTACCATCTGCAGGTGCGTGATATGGACCGCCGGGGAATAATCGAGTGGCGGCTCAACGAGTGGGCTCTCGACACGTACCAGCCCAAAGGTTGATCAGATGGTCCCATCCGGTTCGTTTGCACGGCTTATTTCTGCCCTGAACGGATCGGGAGCTCCTGTCGTGGTAATCCAGCCCCATGACGATCCCGACCATGACGCGGTCGCCGCGGCTTTCGGCCTTTCCCGCCTGCTTGATCGCGCGGGGTTTTCGCCCCGCATAATGCATCGTGGACAAGTCCGGAGTCATTCGCTCAAACTGATGATCGCCCACTTGGGCATCGTGCTGGAACGGGTTTGCGAACCCCTCGAAGGTGATCTGGCAAATGCTCCCTGTGTCATCGTCGACGGCAGCCCGGTGTATTCCAACGCCCGTCCGCTGACGAATTCATTGTTGGGGGTAATCGATCACCATCCGAATCCTGGTGCCATCTCCTGTCCTTTTATGGATATACGAACAAGTTACGGCGCCTGCGCCTCCATAGTATCCGATTATTGGATGGATGCTTCCCTGGATGCCGACCGAGGAGCGGCGACGGCCCTCCTTATGGGCATACAGATCGATACCGACTTCCTGTCACGCCGGGTGAGCCCTGCGGATCTGGAAGCCCACCACCGACTTTTTTTCAGGGCCGATTGGGAGTTCGTCACCCATGTAGTCAAGGCCTCCCTTTCGCTGGATGATCTTCCGGCGTTCGAAGCCGCGGTCAGGCAATCCCGGGTTGATGGTTGCCTTTTTTTTACCATCGTGCCTATGGATTGCTCACAGGAACTCATTTCCATCATGGCGGATTTTTTTCTCCGTTTGAAAGAAATCTGTCTTACCGTAATTGTCGAAAAGGGCGGAGGTCGATACCATGTGTCGGTCCGCAGCCGCTCTGCAGACCTTTCCGCAGCGTACGTCATACGACGTGTTTTGGTGGGGATTGGCAAAGGTGGTGGCCACGATCATATGGCGGGCGGCATTATAGAACCCGACCGTTTCCCGGGCGAGGATGCTCTCTTTGCCAGATTCATAGAAGCGGCAGAAACCGCCCAGGAGAACCAATGAACGGAACTGTACGACGCCTGACCCTACGGGACCGCGAGTTCATACTCGTAGGAACCGCCCATGTTTCACGGGAAAGCGTCGATGAAGTCGCCCGCGTCATCCAGGAAGAACACCCGGATCGTGTGTGCGTTGAAATGGATGAAGGCCGGCTCCGCGCGATGCGTGACACTGCATCTTGGGAAAAGCTCGACATCGTCAAGGTATTGAAGGATGGGAGGGGCTTCCTTCTCATGGCCAACCTGGCGCTTTCCAGTTTTCAGAGACGGCTGGGAGAAGGCCTTGGCGTAAAGCCTGGTGACGAGATGAAGCGCGCCGTGGATGTCGCCGATGAGCTGGGGATTTCCTGGTCCCTGTGCGATCGCGAGGTCCAGCTCACTTTGAAACGGGCTTGGTCCAAGTGCGGTTTCTGGAGTAAGAACAAGCTGATCGCCGCCCTTTTATCCAGCGCCCTCAGCAATGAGAAACTTGAGGAAGGCCAAATCGAATCCCTCAAGAACCAGAACGAGCTTGACGGTATGATGGCCGAACTCGCGGCTTACCTGCCCGCAGTCAAGGAAACTCTGATCGACGAACGGGATCGTTATCTGGCTACGCGTATCTATTTGAGCGAGGGCAACAAAATAGTAGCCGTAATCGGTGCCGGGCATATGGAAGGCGTCGTTACCCGTCTGGCCGAATTGGATACTGGAACCCTAAGTACCGACTTGGGTGAGCTGGAAAAGGTTCCGCCCCCTGGCTTTTTTGCGCGGGCCGCTCCGTGGTTGGTCCCTACACTCATAGTTGCGCTCATAATCGCTGGCTTCTTCTACGCCGGTGCTGATATCAGCCTATCCATGTTGCTGCGTTGGGCGTTATGGAATGGGTCCCTTGCAGCTTTGGGGACTGCGCTGGCACTTGGGCATCCTCTGGCAATCCTGACTGCCTTTTTTGGTGCCCCTGTCGCCACCATAAATCCACTAGTTGGCGTCGGTCTTTTTGCAGGCGTGGTCCAGGCGACCGTGCGCAAACCCCAAGTGAAGGACTTGGAATTTCTGGGTGCCGATGTTACCAGTGTAAAGGGGTTTTACCGCAACCGCATCACCAGAACCCTGCTGGTGTTTTTTCTTTCATCGTTGGGGGGAATGATAGGCAATTTCATCTCCATACCCTACATCACGAGCCTTATGGTGAAGTGAGCATCCAGAGGCCTCCCTTTGCCGGATCCAGGTTCGGCAAAGGTTCCAATGGCTCCATCAGGCAATAAAAAAGCCCGGCATTAAGCCGGGCTTTTTCACGCTTGCGCGTTATCTGCGATTACCAGCGGGAATTGCTCTCGCGGCGGGGTTTGTCCATCGCTTCGTTCACTTTGAGCTGGCGACCGTCGTACTCGCGGCCGTTGGTTCCGGCGATGGCAGCGCGTGCCTCGTCATCGGTGCTCATTTCCACAAAGCCGAAGCCTTTGGAGCTTCCGGTGTCGCGGTCGGTGATGATCTTGACTGATTCTACATTGCCGTACGCGGCGAAGAGGTTACGAAGACCGTCCTCGTAGGTGTTGTAGCTGAGGTTTCCGACATAGAGTTTCTTGGCCATGGTGGGCCCTTCCTTCGTCTGGGCGCTAGTCCAGACTTTCTTGTTCCGCCTATCCAGGATAAGCGTTTCCTACCGCGCAGTCGAGTAAAAAACTCCTGATGCGATAGGTAAACGAGCGGAGAGACGGACAGGTCGGGCGGTGCTTTTCCAAGCTGTAAACGTTACCAAGTCGGTTTTCATGAACCACACCATGTGAATGGCGCATTTCAGGAACTTCGAAAGGAGATCATCAACGGGAAAGGACTTTTCGTTGTCTTGAGTTTCTCTCACTCTGCATTTATATTAGTACAGCTACGAGAATTAGTCAAGCTACATATCGAACTCGGTGAAGCAATAAAAAACCCGGACATGATGACCGGGTTTTTTTGGAGAACCGATTACCAGCGGCCGCCGTAGCCACCACCACCACCGGAGTCACGATCGCGACGGGGCTTGTCCATGGCCTCGTTTACGCGGAGCTGGCGACCATCGAGCTCTTGACCGTTGGCACCGGCAATAGCTGCGCTCGCTTCCTCATCCGTGCTCATCTCGACGAAGCCGAAGCCTTTGGAGCTACCGGTGTCGCGATCGAAAACGATCTTGGCAGACATAACATTACCGAAACCCGAAAAAAGGTTGCGGAGTCCGTCCTCGGAGGTGTTGTAGGAGAGGTTACCGACGTAAAGTTTCTTGGCCATCGAAAAAAGTCCTTCTCCCGGAGATGCGTCCGGGCGCGCGATTTATCTCGCTTATCAAATATAAGCGTTTTTCGCACTCCGTACGGAGTTGCGAAGGAGACTGTATTGTGGGGGATTGCTTGATTCGGATCGGGTTGAAGGGTGTGAAGATCTTTGGTTGTACTCGATCGCCGACGGCTTATTATGGCCGCATACAATTGTGCTATTCAAATTAATCCCGCTCAGAAAGAAAGATAACTCAAAGAGTTCTAGTCGTCAAGTGTTGCTGCCTTCACTTTTTTATCCCCAAAAATTATCCGTATGCTGGATCGTAAATCGGCTGCTGCGGTCCATGTTTCGGGGCCGTCACGATCACCCGCATCGTTGCGGACGATGGATTCGTTGCGGGGTCCGACGAAACGTTCGAAACCCAGAGCGCGGGCGGCTTTTACCCTTGAAGCCAGGCGTCGGACCGGGCGCAATTCGCCGGCAAGGCTCAATTCACCCGCGACGGCTAACCGGGAAGGAAGGGGCAAGCCGGTTCGCGCGGAGTACAGGGCCGCTGCCAAGGCCAGTTCCACGCCGACTTCGGCTATGCGTATGCCTCCGGCGACATTGACGTAGAGGTCGTGGTCGGAAAAGCGTATGCCAAGGTGCTTTTCCAGTACCGCAGCGACCCGCGAAACGCGGGCATTATCCACCCGGTCGGAGAAAACCCTGCTCATGGCGCCTTTTGAGGGTACGGTCAGGGCCTGGATCTCAACCATCAGCACCCGGGAACCTTCCAATACGGCAGCCGTGGCGATACCTGCGGGCAGTTCTCCCTCGCGGCGCACCAGAAAAAGAGTCGACGGATCGTCCACCGGGGTCAGACCCTTGTCGCCCATGGTAAAAATGCCTATCTCGTCCACCGAGCCAAAGCGGTTTTTGGCAGCCCGCAGGAAGCGGCTGTCCGCGTCGTTCTGTTCAAAATAAAGGACCGTGTCCACCAGATGTTCCAGGCTCTTGGGGCCTGCTATGATGCCGTCCTTGGTTACATGGGCTACCAGGAATAGCGCCGCGTCTCGTTCCTTTACCCAGGATACCAGTTCGTGGGCGCAATACTTCATCTGGTTGACCGTACCGGGCACAGGTCCTATCTCCGGAGAGTGGAGGGTCTGCACCGAATCCACGATTATGATGACCGGTTTGACGGCTTCCAGGATATGAGCCACCTCGTCCAGTCGGGCGGAGCAGAAAAGTTCTATCCGCTCGCCGCTTATGCCCAGGCGGTCGGCCCGCATCCGTATCTGCCCGGCGGATTCCTCGCCGGAAATATAGAGCACCCGCCCTTTGGTGCCACACGAAGCCGCAGCCTGCAATAACAAGGTGGATTTGCCTATACCCGGCTCGCCGCCCACGAGTATGGCCGACTTCTTCATGATGCCGCCACCCAGTACCCGGTCCAGTTCGCCTATGCCGCTGGAGATCCTGGTTCCTTCGTCGGGATCCACCGCCGTAAGCGGCAAGGACCCCGTTCCGGAAGCCGCTCCCGTGCCGCTTCTACCCAGGCCACCCGCAGTCATGGCCCGTAAACCTGTGGCAGCAACCGGTGCCGAGATGGCCGTTTCTTCCAGCGTGTTCCATTCCCCGCATTGGGGACAACGCCCCAACCATTTGGGTTCCTCGTGGGAACAACCGGAACATCGGTACAGGACGGTTTTAGGTTTCTTCATGGTGTTGGATTACGAGTATAGCCAGAACGGGAAAAAATACCTACACCTTTGGTGGTTTTGATAGTTTATTCATTATCAGTTAAGCGGATATTTCAATTCATAAGCATCACGCCCGTAGTATCTTCTCGATGGCCTTGCCCTTTGCCAGTTCATCCACCAGTTTATCCAAATAGCGGACTTTTTGGATCACGGGGTCTTCAATTTCTTCCACACGATAACCGCAAATCAGGCCTGTTATTTTGGAAACATTGGGATGCAGCTGCGGGGCTTGGTTAAAGAAGGTCTCAAAATCGCTTTGCTTATCGATCTGCTCTTGCAACTCTTCTTGATCATATCCTGTCAGCCAACAGATGATTGTATCCACCTCCTCCTTGGTGCGTCCTTTTCTTGCTGCTTTTTGTATGTACAACGGATATACATTGCCAAAAACCATTTTATAAACCCTCTCGGCGTTCATGCTGCTTTTAGAATGTTCCCCCATACTTTTCCTCCCTGAAAAGCGCCTTTGTCAATTCAATTTACCACCAACCGGAAATCCCTTCCAGCTTAATGGTTGAAGTTCCGTAACATAATGACTGGAGTTCCTCCGGAACTCCAACGGAAATCCCTTCCGCTTAATGGCTGGAGTTCCGTAGGAACTCCATTGGATTTTCCTACGGAAAATCCACCTTGACTTGCGAAGAAATCCGATCGTATCCTATTGGGATGGAACGGACAGATTATCGCCTGGCGGCCATCCTTTATACGGATATTGCCGGCTTCTCGAAAATGATGGAAAAAAACGAGGCTCTCACCCTTGAGTTGCTCCAGAAACACAACGACATAATCGAGGCTATCGTCGCAAAGAAGGGCGGTACGGTCATAAAGACCATAGGCGACGCCTTTCTGATCGATTTTCGGAATACCGTGGATGCCCTGCAGAGCGCCATTGACATCCAGTATCAGCTGTATGAGTACAATAAACTGCACCCGGAATTGCCCTTGCTGGTGCGTATCGGGGTACATCTGGGGGATATTTATTTCTACAAGAACGATGCCTTGGGTGAGGGGATCAATATCGCGGCGAGGCTCCAGTCCGTAGCACATCCGGGCTGCATCTGCATGTCCCACGATGTCTATAACCATGTGCTCAACAAGGTGGAGTTCAAGGCAGAGAAACTGGGACGGGTAAGTCTGAAGAATATTACCAAGGAAATACATGCCTACGAAATAGCGACGCCGAATATCGAGTTTGATCCCAATCGGGATGCCCGGACGATACTGATACCCGACAAGGAAGAAAAAGCCGCATCCGAGACCGCCCTCGCAGCCTTGGTTCCTGCAGGTGGCGGACAAACGGCTACCATAACGGCTGCCAAGCCCAGGGTAACACGAAAAGCGACCAAGACTTCCAGCGCCGGAGCAACGCCCCCGGATGTGTCGAATATTGCTGAAACCTCCGGTAGCGCCAGCGAAGCAAGTATTGCAGGCGAAAAGCAGAAACAGAAGCCCCTTGACGAGGATGCCCGGGCCAAGGACATCAAACGCCGGATAATGCTGGACATCAAATCCGCCGGCAGGCGTCTGGGTGTGGACCAGATGCGCATACGTTACCGATCCGAAGGACAGCTGGCGATTTCGGTTATAGAAGATCTGGCGGCCAAGGGTTTTCTTCTTGGGGATGAGATTCCTTCGGAGGAATCGACCGAAAGTCCGGACTTGCGGGATGATATTGTACACACCGTAAACACCTTGGAGTATAGGATAGAGGACGAAATTCGCCGTGGCTTGAACGCGGCCTTTGCCCACCGGCGACAACGCCATGATGGGCGGGATGTCCGCGAAGAAATAAAGGTGAGGGTGCGGGGCCTGAAGGACGAAGTTGATGAGGATCGCCGTGGAGCCGGCAAGTGGGAACGCCGTTTGGACAAGTCGCGCTTCCGGAGCGCGGCGGACGGGCTGGTGGATTATGAAAAATACGCGAAGAAAACCCGCAGCGAGGCCAGCTCCTCGATCGCCGGTTTTGTCGGTCACGCACTGAGTTTCATCGCTGTAAATGGTGTTCTTATGGCCATCAACGCCTCCACCAGTCCCGGCTTCCCCTGGGCGCTCTTTCCTTTGGGTGGTTGGGGAATAGGTTTGCTTGAGCACCTGGTTTCGGTGATGAGAAAGACTGAAAAAGCCAAGGACCTGAAACACCTCCCCGAGCTGGATCCTGAGAAGCTCGAACTTTTTAAATCATTGCAGAAGAAAAAAGACGGATTCTGGATGCACCTGTCATCCACCCTGACGACAACCTGCTTCCTGGCAGCCATAAACCTGATCACCTCACCCGGTTTCCTTTGGTTCCTGATTCCCGGCATAGGAATGGCCATAGGTCTTTTCACCCATGCCGCTAGCTACGCCATGAAAAAGTCGGAACTGGAAAAAAGCCTGCTGGAATCCTTTGGTCTGAGCGGTTCCTGGGCTGGCGCGTTAAGGAATATGCCGGCTACGGCCAAGGTAGCGCCGGAAGATCTTGGACCCTACCAGCCCTTGGTTGACGAGGCCAAGGCCATACGCCTGTCCATCATCGCGCAGACGGGAACGGGTTCGACCTCGGAGGCGGCAAAAAAAGGGAAAGGCACCCGCGCGGGCGAGAAAGGAAAGAACGTGAAAGGCAAGGGAGCTTCGTCCGGTTTCGGTGCGGCTTGGGATGGGGATCTTCTGCCCACGCTGGATTCGTACGTCGAACAAATCGGCCTGCTTGCGAAGCGGACCTACGAGGTAGACAGGATCATCGACCTGATTCCCATGGATGCGTTGGGAAAGGACAAGGCCGACCTGGCCCTGAAAATGGAAGAAGCTGTGGGCGTGGGGCTGAAAAAGGAATACGAAAAATCGCTGGCAGAGATTGAAAAGCAGGAAAAATCCTTTGCCGAATTGAAGGAACAACAGGAACTCATGGAATTGAGGCTCCGATCGTCGGTGAACACCATGAAGCAGATGCGCATAGACCTGGCCCGACTGTCCGGCATGCCCGCCGGGGGCGAAAACGCCCCGCTGAATGCCATCCGTGATAAAACGGTGGAGCTAAACCACTATTTGGATGATTTGAAAGCGGGCTACGAGGAATTGGACCGGCTGGAAGCCTTGGCTCTTCCCGCAGCCGTTGGCGGGGATGAGGAAGAGGATTAGACCGGATCCCACGCCACGGGTGTGGAAATTTATGGGGTGTACGGCATGCTACCGGTTTTTGAACCATTCTTGCGCTCGACCCAAGCACATGTGGCTTATAACGCCGCGAGTACCCTGAAGGTCTCCAACCTTGATGATTATTATGAACGCCTGCTACTCGATGATAGGATTGTCTCCCTTGTATCCAGACTTGCGGCCTGGCCCGGACCCGTCCTGAGCAGTCATAAAAGCGCGCAGCAATTTTTCCATATATTGGCATTCGTCGCCGATCTTGGTCTCTCTGTCGAGTATCCGGGAGTCCGTGATGTCATACAAAAGGTTCTTTCATGCCGGGATGAAGAGGGTATTCCCTGCCTGCCCATGAACATCGGGAAAGCCTATGGTGGGAACGGAGGGGAAATCCGTGCCTGGGCTTTGTGCGACGCACCGACAACTATGTATGCCCTGCTGAAATTGGGTTTTATCGATGAGGGGCTGAGGCAGGCGATCGGCTATCTTTCAGGAAAAACCTTGGAACGTGGCTGGCCCTGCGTCGTATCCAAGGAACTGGGAAGCTGGCGCGGACCTGGCAAGAAAACGGATCCCTGCCCCTACGCCACCCTGATCATGACAAAGCTGTTGATTCAGAGCGACCCGGCAGGGTACGCGGATAAGATTAGACACGGGGCCGACTGCCTTCTGGATCTATGGGAAAACAGTCTGGACCAGCATCCCTATATTTTCTACATGGGAAATGATTTCAGGAAGTTGAAGCTGCCCTTCATCTGGTACGACATCCTGCACGTTGTCGAAGTACTGAGCAGGATCGATTCGTGCTGGTCCGACAGGCGCTTTCTGCAAATGGTGGAACTCATCAATGCGAAGGGAACAACCGGCATCGGTTTCGTACCGGAATCGGTGTACCAGGTGTGGAAGGATTGGGACTTTGGCCAGAAGAAAAAACCATCCGAATGGATGGCGTTCTGTGTCGCAAGGATCAATGCGAGAAAACCCGCACGTCCCTGACGGAACGCGCGGGTTTGAAAGGGCAGCCTATTATCTGGACAACAACCTGTTCATGCGCTGCACGAAGTCGGCGGGATCCTTGAGTTTGATGCCTTCCACCAAGAGGGCCTGGTCCAGGAGAACGCCGGCAACGTCGGCGATGCGGGCTTCGTCTTCCACATCCTGAAGGCCTGCAAGGATGGGGTGGTCGCCGTTTACTTCCAGGATGGGTTTGACGTCGGGCAGTTCGGTCTGGCCCATGGCGCGCATCATCTGGGCAAACTGGATGGACGGGTCGTTCTCGTCGGCCACGATGCAGGAGGGCGAATCGTGGAGGCGACGGGAAAGCTTGACGTCCTTCACCCGGTCGCCAAGGGCTTTCTTGAGCCTGTCTACAAGGGGCTTCAGGCGCTTCTCGGCGTCCTTATCCTTCTTTTCACCCAGTTCCTCGTCTGCCCCGGCGCGGTTCACCGATTTTAGCTCTAAATCCTTGAACTTCCCGATGGCGGGCGTGACGATCTCGTCGATGTCATCGTCCATGACCAGGACTTCGATATCCTTGGCCTTGTAGGCTTCCAGCAGGGGGGAGGCCTTGAGGGTTTTCTCATCGCCGCCGGTGATGTAGTAGATGGACTTCTGGTCGCTCTTCATGCGGTCCACGTATTCGGCAAGGCTGGTGCGTCCTTCCACGGCTGAACTTTTGAAGCGTACCAGTTCGAGTATCGCGTCCTTGTTGGAGAAATCCTGGTACAGGCCTTCCTTGAGGGGGCGGTTGTACTGGCTGATGAAGGTTTCCCACTTGTCCTTGTCGTTGTCCGCGATGGACTTGAACTCACCCAGCAGTTTCTTTACCGAACCGTTCTTTATGTTGAGCAGGACCCGGTTTTGCTGCAGTATCTCACGGCTTACATTGAGGGGAAGATCTTCTGAATCGATGACGCCCCGCACGAAACGCAGCCAGGTGGGCATGAGTTCCTTGTCGTCGTCGGTTATGAAGACGCGCTTGACGTAGAGCTTTACCCCCGCCTTGTAGTCCACGTTGTACAGATCGAAAGGTGCCTTTTTGGGGACGTAGAAGAGCGTGGCGTATTCGAGGCTGCCTTCTGCCTTGGTGTGCACATAATGGAGCGGTTCTTCCGTGTCGTGGGAAATCTGCTTGTAGAACTCGGCGTAATCCTCGTCCTTAAGCTCGCTCTTGGAACGGCGCCAGATGGCGCTTCCCGAATTGATCTGGTCGACCTTGCGTTTTGAACCTTTTTCCTTACCCTTGTCGTCCCATTCCTTCTCGTCGTAGTGGAGGTAGATGGGGAAGGCTACATGGTTGGAATAGCGTTTCACTACATCTTCGATGGACCAGCGGTTTGCGTATTCGAGGCCTTCCTCGTTCAGGTGGAGCAGGATGGTGGTTCCTTGTCCTTCGCGGGTAGCGCCCTCCAGCTCGAAGCCTTCCTTGCCGTCGCTGGTCCATTTCCAGGCGCTTTCCTCGCCGGCTTTCCGGGTGACAACCTCGATCTTGTCCGCCACCATGAAGGCGGAATAGAAGCCCACGCCGAACTGGCCAATCAGGTTCGAGTCCTTTTTCGCATCGGCGCTGAGTTTTTCCAGGAAGTTGCGGGTGCCTGAGCGCGCAATGGTACCCAAATGCTCGATGAGGTCCGCCTCGTTCATGCCGATACCGCTATCGGAGATGGTGATGGTCTTGGCGTCCTTGTCGAAGGAAATGTCGATGCGGGGGTCGAAAACGAGTGACTTGTACGCGTCGTCGGCCACGGTCAGGTATTTGAGCTTGTCCAGCGCGTCCGATGCGTTGGACACCAGCTCGCGAAGGAAAATCTCGCGGTGCGAGTACAGGGAATGGATGATGAGGTGAAGCAGTCTGCTTACCTCGGTCTGAAATTGGTGTACGGCCATGTTTGGAAGACTCCTTGTCCTTAGCGTGGAATATAGATTGGAAGATACTGATGACAGGGGACCGACGGCAAGAGCGACCGGAGCGTATGGGATAAAAAAGGGGGATTAATGGCCCGGCACTTGCAGGAAGCCGGGGTTTAGGAGGAATTCAACCTTGAACCGTACCGGCGGACCGCTTTCAGCTTCCCACGAACCGAACAGCTGCGAAACCAGGGCATCCACCAAGCGCAGACCAAGACCGTTCGTTTCCCGGAAGCCTTCAGGGAGGGGCGGCCCTTCATTTTCTACTGCCAGCACGAGCTTTGGCCCTTTCTTGGTCAGGGATATGAAGACCCTGCCCTTGGTACCATATTTGTAGGCATTGGTGAGCAACTCCGTGAGGATGAGGCCTATAGGCATGGCCTCTTTCGAACTCAGGTCGACATCATCCACAGAAATCTCGGGAATCGCCCCCCCTTCCCCCAGGGTAACATAGATGTAGGTGACCAAGTCCTGTATATACGGACCGGCCTCGATGTGATCCATGTCCTTTCCCCTGTACAGTTTCTCATGGATGAGTGAGATGGAATGGATGCGCTTGGCCAATTGTGAGAAGGCTGCCTCGAAGCGGGTTCCTTGGGCGTCCACGGACTGGAGGGATACGATGCTCTCCACTACCGTAAGGTTGTTTTTGACGCGATGGTGGATTTCCCGGAGGAGTATATCCTTGGCTTCCACAGAGGCGGCCAGGAGGGCTTCCGCCTTTTTCCGCTCGGCGATCTCGATGGTCAGGCTTTTTGCCAATCGTGCGAGGTTCCTGCGCTTGTCGATGTAGGCTGAAAAAAGGAAGGCGGCTGTCAGTGAAACGATCAACGAGGCGATAATCACAGAATTTCTGTGGAACACATACTTGCCCTCGTCTACGGAAGCCAAAGCCAGAATCCAGGTGGAGTTTGGGAGGTTGATTTCCGTGAAGACCGGATCGACCAGGGGAAGCGTATCCGAGGATGCGATGATGCTTGGTATTGCGGATTCCGAATTTCCGCTTGTTTTGGATGGAAGGGCCGAGAGCGACCAGTTATAACCCCTACCTTCAAAGGACGAGAGTTCGCTGGCTTTCAATAGGGGCTCCAGCTTGATTACCGAGACGGCAAAGCCCCAGAATTTATCGGTTCCCGCCTGCTTCGGATCGGGGATGAAAACCGGGTAGCGGGCTGTCAATCCGAGGTCCCCCACTGCGAGCTCGTAAGGCCCTGTGACTATGAGCGAGCGGGTGTCGCGGGCACGTATGGCATCTTCCCGGCGAAGGGGATCGTTTAGTAGATCGAGACCGATTGCCCCCAGATTGCCTTCCCGGGGATAGATGTACGAAACGATTCCATTGGGTGCGATGGAAATATGGTAGATGAGCGGCCAACGTTCGATCAGGCGTTTTGCGTGTTGTTCGAATGCATTTCCCGTTTTTTCGAATTCCGGGTTCAATTCGATAAGGCCGCTGAATGAGTACGCAGCGGCGAATAGGGGTTCCATCAAACCAGCGATTGCCCTGCCTTCGGCCCTGCCCAACTCCGCCAGGCGGGCAATATGATCGCTGTGGTCCCGCTCGATGAACCCTATGGAAAGAGCAGCAAAAGTTGTGGCTAAAAGGACCCAGGTGCAGAGGAAGATGAGAATTCTGGAAAACAGGCTGTTTTTAATCATCACTTCTTAGCATACAAGCGTTTTCCGATTCCCGATAGTATTATTTTCCCCCATTTTTGACCTGGGTCAAAGCTTTGTTGTTTGGTGCATGATTACTATACAGGTACGATATTCCACAGGAGGAAACGAATGAAAGAAACAAGCTACCAGTTGGAAACCCTTACCTGCCCAAGCTGCATGGCCAAGATCGGGGGAATGCTAAAAAAGACGGCGGGCATCAAGGAATCCGAAGTACTGTTCAACTCGTCCCGGGTCAAGGTGACCTTCGACGAGAGCATCGTCGACTCAGCTGCCATCAAGGCTAGCATTGGCCAGCTGGGTTACCAAGTCCTGAGCGAGAAATAAGGGAGAACCCGGAAAAAATATGAGAAAAAGGGTGCCGCATGTTTAAAATGACGAAAACGCAGATTATCGTAGTGTCGGGGATACTCGTGTCCCTTTCCTTCGTACTCAAGCAAGCCCTTGGCTACGCGCCTGCCACCATCATCGCCATGCTCGCCACGACACTCGTTGCCGGCACCCCCATTTTCCTGAAAGCCTTTGGCGCATTGCGCTACCGTATAGTAGGAATCGACGCCCTGGTAACCATAGCCGTCATCGGGGCGCTCGCCATAGGTGAATACTGGGAGGCGGCGGCCGTCACCTTCCTGTTCATGTTCGGCGATTATCTTGAAGCGCGGACCATAGAGAAAACCCGGTCCTCCATAAAGGCCTTGCTGGACCTTGCACCCGACAGTGCCAGGGTCCGCAGGGACGGTAAGGAAATCGTGGTGAGCCCCGGTGAGGTGGTGAAGGGCGACCTGGTCGTGCTGAAACCTGGAGAAAAGATCTCCGTGGACGGCACTGTCAGGGAAGGTTCGGCCTACGTCAACCAGGCCGCCATTACCGGAGAGGCGGTTCCCCTGCACAAGCTTGAGGCCGATCAGGTCTTTTCCGGTACCATCATCGAATCCGGGTACCTTATAGTCGTCGCCGACCGCGTTGGGGACGATACGACCTTTGCCAGAATCCTTCACCTGGTGGAGGACGCCCAGGACAAGAAAGCCAAAACCCAGAAATTTCTGGAAAAATTCTCGCGCTTCTACACCCCGGCGGTCATTGTACTGTCCATTATCGCCTTTTTGGTTACCAGGAATGTGGTGTTGGCGCTTACCCTGCTGGTCATTGCCTGTCCGGGTGCCCTGGTGATTTCGGCGCCCGTATCCATAGTCGCCGGCATAGGCAACGGCGCCAAGCACGGCGTGTTGGTTAAGGGTGGCGATATCATGGAAAAACTGGGCACCATCAAGGTGGTGGCCTTTGACAAGACGGGGACCCTCACCATCGGCCGGCCGGTAGTCGCCGCCATCAAGGTGTTTGGCATGGCGGAGGATGAACTGTTGCGCATGGCTGCCATCGGCGAGTCCTACTCGGAACATCCCCTGGCTAAAGCCATAGTGAAGGAGGCTGAAGCCAGGCTCGGCAAAGTCCACGACGTACCCGAAGACACCCGCCTGATCATGGGGCAGGGGCTGGAGTTCACCCTGGAAGGAAAAACCTGGCTGCTGGGCAACCGCAAGTTGTTCGCTTCCCACGGTGTTGATATTGGTGAGCAGGAACCTTGGCTGGATGCGGAGGAGCGGAAGGCCCGCACCGCCGTCATGGTGGGAGACACCATGAAAGTTTTCGGCGTCATATCCATTTCTGATGTGGTAAGGGACGATGCCAAGCGGCTGGTGCGCGAGCTCAAGTCGTTGGGCATACGGAAAGTGTTCATGCTCACCGGGGACAACGATCATTCAGCGGGGGTCATCGCCGGCGAGCTCGGTCTGGACGGGTATTTCGCGGAATTGCTTCCGGACGGCAAAGTAAGCGCCCTTAAGGAACTGCAAAAGAAATACGGCAGGATCGCCATGGTGGGTGACGGGGTGAACGACGCCCCCGCGCTGGCTTCCGCCGATCTGGGTATTGCCATGGGTGGAATGGGCGCGGACGTGGCGATGGAAACCGCCGATGTGGTGCTCATGTCCGCGGATATACGGAAACTTTCTTACGCCGTGGGCCTGAGCCGGGCGACGGTACGCAACATGAAACAGAACATAGCCTTTGCCCTGTTGGTCGCCGCGCTGCTCCTGGCGGGGGTGTTGGTCAAAACCGTAAACCTGTCCTTCGGCATGCTCATCCACGAGCTTTCGGTCCTGCTGGTGATCATCAACGCGGTGAGGTTGCTTGGCTATGGAAATAGGGCACGCAGAAAAGAAGCGAAAGCTGTTCTATACTGACCTGGGGTGTATAGATGGCTTGTGCGTGTACAAAGTGCGGACAATATAATTGCATAGAAATCGTGCCGATTTTCAGCAACCTGAGCCCTGAAGAAATGGGCGAGGTGGCCTCCATCACCAGCACGAAAAGCTTCGAAAAAGGGCAGTTCGTGTATCGCTCCGGGGAAAAGAAAGAGAAGCTCTTCGTACTGCATACGGGCAGGGTAAAAATTTACCGCCTCAGCTCCGACGGCAGGGAACAGGTCATCCGGCTGGTGGGACCGGGTCAATTCATCGGAGAGCTCGCCCTCTTTAGCAGGAAGGCTTCAAGCGATTACGCGGTGGCCATGGAAAGTTCCACCATGTGCACGATCGAAGGTGTGGCGCTGAAGGCTTTGATGGCTACCCATCCGTCCATCGGGCTCAAGGTGATGGAAGAACTGAGCAGCAGGCTGGAAAACAGCGAAAGCCTCATCGAGGAAATCACGCTCCATTCCGTGGAACAGCGGCTGGCAAATTTCCTGCTTGCCGAATCGGCGGGTAAGGACGAGCTCACCCTCAGGATGACCAAGGGCGACCTGGCCTCCCAATTGGGCATGACCCAGGAAACACTCAGCCGCAAGCTGGCGGTATTCCAGGAAAGTCAGATGGTGGTACTTAAAGGACAACGTGGTATCGTCATAGCCGACAGGGAGGCTCTTGAGGATGTGGCCGGGGGTGGGGATTGATTCAGCCGGATATTCTGGACAGCGATACGATGAAGGGGTAGGCAGCGTACGTTGTAAAGGCCAGCATGATCAGGTAGGAGCCGAGTTCCAGGAAC
>CAXNJE010000002.1:0-63239 GCA_964202565.1 Breznakiellaceae bacterium
CGAGGCGCTGGCCACCCACATGGGCAAGATACTGGAATGTGGCGCCATAGCCAGCACCCCCGGTTCCGGTGCCGACTGCGCCTTTGCCACCCTATCCGGCGATGCGTTCCGGTTGGAAGCCCTGAACCCCGCCCGGCGCTTCACCAAGGAGTCGGCGGCAGCCCATACGCTCTACGAAAAAAGCGACCCCTACCACCTGCCCGGCCCCGGCGGAGCCCTCGACCTCACCCACTGCTCCTTTACGGAACTCCCGGGCGGCGCCGTCGAGGTGCGCGGTAGCAGGCACGTACCCACCGTACCCTACAAGGTCAAGTTGGAAGGCGCCCGGCCCGTCGGCTTCAGGACCATAAGCGTCGCGGGTACCCGGGACCCCATCATGATCGCGGGCATAGGGGACATTCTGGAGGCCGTCCGCAACCAGGTAAGCGCCATGGGCGGCGGCGCCACCCGGGGTTCCATCCACTTCCACGTCTACGGCAAGGACGGTGTCATGGGAGGCATCGAACCCAAGGCACCGGGAAAACCGGGTGCTGCCGCGTTACCCTATGAATTGGGCATTGTCATGGAGGCCGTGGCTCCCACCAAGGAAGAAGCGGATACCCTGGTCGGCGTCACCCGCTCGACCCTGCTACACTATGGCTACCCAGGCCGCGTTTCCACCGCCGGCAACCTGGCCTTTCCCTTTTCGCCCTCCGACGCGTCCATGGGCGAAGTCTACGAGTTCTCGCTCTACCACCTGATGGCCATCGACGACCCGCGACTTTTCCCGGGACCGGAAGGCCGCCGGACGGTACGCTTTTCCAAGGGGATAAAAGAATGAGCACCATACGCCTAGTCGATGTCGCGCGGGTCGTGCGCTCGAAAAATTCAGGACCCTACGAACTCACCCTGGATATCATGTTCAAAGACCGTACCACCTACGAATATTTCCGTGACCGCAGGCTTGTAAACGCGGAATTGATAGCTAAACTGTACGGCGTCTCCCCGGAAGACATCCTTGGCGTGGTCTGGTTCGAGCCCGCCAATGCGGTCAAAGCTACGCTCCGCCGCCTGGTGCCTTCCGGAGCTCCCGGCGATACGGATATTTACGGCGCCCAGCAGCACGGCCCGTTGCTCGGCCTGGAGTGGAATCAGGATTAGTCACCATGGAGGTTCCACATTATGAAAGGCGATGCGTTGCTCGTTGGGATAGATTCCGGTTCCGCGGCTGTCGCGCTGGTCCTGATGAATACCGACGGGGAACTGGTCGACTCGGCCTACGAGCTCCATAATGGGAAGGCAACAGAAACCATCGCGCTGATGCTGGCGCGCCTTGATAAACGGGACGAAGGCTTCCTGAAGGTAGCTGCCACGAATTCCGTCCCGGCTTCGGTCCGGGCGGATTACCGGGTGGACGCGCGAATCGCCTATATCGAGGCTGCAAGGCGGGCACGACCGGACGTGCGCACCCTGTTTGTCGTGGGTGCCGAGCGCTTTTCCCGGGTGGCCTTCGATGTCTCGGGCAACTATCGCCGGATGCGGGGCAATTCGGCCTGCGCCGCCGGAACGGGCAGTTTCCTCGACCAGCAAGCCACCCGCCTGGGACTCGCTGATAGCGCCGAGCTTGCACGCCTGGCCCTGTCCAATCAGGGTTCCTGCCCCCGCATCGCTTCCAGATGCTCGGTCTTCGCCAAGACGGACCTTATCCATGCCCAGCAGGAAGGCTGGACCCTGGCCCAAATCTGCGACGGCCTGTGCCGGGGTCTTGCGCGCAATATTGCGGATACACTCTTTCCCGGCGAGCAACCCGAAGGTCCCCTGCTACTCGCAGGAGGGGTAGCCCTGAATGGCGCCGTGGCCAAACACCTGTCGGAAATGGCGGGGGGCACGATAGGAACCGATCCAAGGGGTGCCCTATTCGGAGCCATGGGAGCGGTGTACAGGTATCTTGCAGCCAGTGAAAAAGAAGCCCCCGATCAAACCCAGGCTGGTGCAGCTCCGGCGGCAGCCATCAAAAAAGCCATCGACATAGTCTCCCTGGAATTAACCGGAAGGAATTACGAGAACGACCCACTGTCTTCGTGCACGCTGGACTACCCGGATTTCACCGCCCGCGAAAGCTGGAAATTCATCGCCCGGACGGGGGGCGAGAACAATCCGGTGGAAACCGACATCTACAGGGACCTTAAAACCCTGGCGGCGGGCCAAATCAAAACAATGAAAGGGCGCATTACGGAAATTGGCATGGGGTCGTCACCTGAAGGTACCAACGGCCAACTTGCAGGCGAAAAGCCGGTCCTGAAGGCCATGCTGGGTTTTGACATTGGGTCCACCAGCACCAAAGCGGCCCTCGTGGGCGAGGATGGGGTCCCCCTCGCCGGATTCTATGCCCGAACCGCGGGTCGTCCGCTGGAGGCGGCGCAGGCCATCCTGGAAGCCATTGAAAACGCAGCCGCCCGGGCCGGGATCACGCTGGAAATATCCCTGTGCGCCTCTACCGGTTCCGGCCGCAAACTGGTGGGAGCCATCCTGGGTTCGGACACGATCATCGACGAGATCACCGCCCACGCGCGGGCCGCCATCGCCCAGGATCCCAAGATCGACACCATCATCGAGATTGGCGGGCAGGATTCGAAGTTTACCTCCCTCAAGGACGGGTCGGTCGTTTTCAGCCAGATGAACACGGTGTGCGCGGCGGGTACGGGCAGTTTCATAGAGGAACAGGCCGCGCGCCTTGGAGTGCCCATTACCGAGTACGCCGGACGCGCCCTGCGCGCCTCCTCGCCCCTCACCAGTGACCGCTGTACCGTCTTCATGGAACGCGACCTCAACCATCTGCGCGCCCTGGGCTATCAGGTGGATGAACTACTCGCCGCCGCACTTTTTTCCGTCTGCGACAACTACCTGACAAAGGTAGCCCACGAGGGCGCCATCGGGAAGCGCATCGTTTTCCAGGGGGCGACCGCCAAGAACCGGGCTTTGGTGGCGGCTTTCCAGCGCAGGCTGGGAAAGCCCATCGGGGTGTCCAAGTTCTGCCACCTTACGGGTGCCATCGGGGCTGCCATCCAGGCGAGGGATGAGGGCTTCCCCAAGGGAGCCACAAGTTTCCGTGGCCTGCACCTGCACAGGCTCGATTTTGCCTTCAGGTCCGACGAGTGCGACGGCTGCAACAACCGCTGCAAACTCCATATCGTCAACGTGGAGGGCGAGGAAATCGTCTACGGCTACCTGTGCGGCCGCGAAAAGGGTGACAAGACCTACGTTTCCAAGGACCGCTCGGGTTTCGACCTGCTCAGGGAGCGGGCGGCTGTCCTCCGGCAGGTGCGCAAGAAAATGCACGGTACCCATCAGGTGGAGCCCGGTACTGCGGTTCCTCAAAAACCCACATTCCCCGCGGCTTTCAGTGATGCGGGCATGCGCGCTTCCCGGGCGATGGCTGGCGCGGTGGCGACCTTTTCGTCCAACGCCATCGACACACTCACCGACGCCGTGTACCGGGCTGCGGATTACGCCTTGGCCAGCGGACTTGAACGGTCCTCCGCCGAAAGCAAGGCGACCGCAAGCAGTACGGGCGATAATAAGGCTGACGGGAACCCGGCAGGCATCAGCGGGGCGTGCTATCCGGTCATTGGCATCCCGCAAGCCCTCTACCTGGCCGAGGACGCGCCACATTGGCAGTACTTTTTCGAGACCCTTGGCTTTCCGGTCAGACTGGGTAGGGACGATTCGGATGCCCTTGCAGAAGGTAAGCGGACCGCGGGTGCCGAGTTCTGCGCCCCCGTAGCCATGCTGCATGGACAGTCAGCGGCCCTGTTACGGGAATGCGATTTCGTTTTTTTACCCACCTACCTGGAATCCAACGCGGAAAAACTCAAGGATGGGGAAAAACGGCGCTTCTACTGCAACTATTCCCAATTCGCTCCCGCCATCGTCGCCCTGGCCACCGGAGATCGCGAACGCTACCTGCGTCCCCTGGCGGCCTCAATCAGGGGCGACGACTCGGGTATCGTACCCGAACTCCGCGATGCCCTCCGCATGGCGCTCAAGGACCGGGGCATACCCCTGCCCCCGCCCTCGGAAATCCGTCGCGTATACCGGGAGGCCAAAACCCTCAAAAGCCGGGCAAAGAACGCGTATCGGGAACTCTTCCTGCGCGCGGCTCCCCCCGGGGACGATATCGCCGTCGTGCTGGCGGGCAGGCCCTATACCCTGCTTTCACCTGGCATGAACAAGGACATCCCGGGCATCTTCTCGAAACAGGGGATCCGCGCCTTTTTCCAGGACATGATCCCCACCCGGCCGGTTGGCACCGAGGATGCGCTCCTGGCGGCCTACCATTGGCGCTACGCAGTGGAGGTGCTGGAAACCGCCCGTTTCTGTGCGCTGAGCGACACCCATTATGCGGTCCTGGTCAGCTCCTTCAAATGCTCCCCCGATTCCTTTGCCGTCGAAAGTTTCAAGCGCATCCTGGACGACGCGGGCAAGCCCTACCTGGTCCTGCAGGTAGACGAGCACGACTCCTCGGTGGGCTACGAAACCCGTATCGAAGCTGCCGTCCGGTCCTTCCGCAACCACGCCGCGACCCGTGCGAAAACGGGTAAAATCCCAGCGGTCGCTCCTGAATTGGCAGCTGACCCTACCAATGGAAAGCAGAAGGCCCGGAAACAAGGGTTCCCCAAGAACAAGACCGTACTGCTGCCCAATTGGGATCCCCTGGTGTGCGAGTTGCTGGCATCGGCCTTGCGGGGTCAGGGAATCGACGCAAGGGCGCTTGAGGAGACGCCGGACGCCATACATCGGGCCATGAGCCTGAATTCAGGGCAATGCATCCCGGTAAGCATCATCGCCAGGGAAGCGATGGATTATATCGATGCAAAAAAGCTGGATCCCCAGCGAACGGCCCTATGGATGATACGATCCCTGTGGCCATGCAACCTTCCTGTCTATCCCCTGCACATAGGGGGCATATTCGAACGCTATGGAAAGGGTATGGAGAAGGTCGAGGTCTACGCGGGAAACCTGACCTTTCTGGATCTGTCTCCGCAGGCAACCCTTGCGGTTTTTCACGCCTACCTAACCGGGGGTCTCGTGCGGAAACTGCTGTATAGGGTCAGACCCTACGAAATCAGGAAAGGCACAGCCGACGCGGCCGCGAGGCATGCGGGGACCATACTCGCAGACACACTGGAACGCGGTGGGTCAATAGTAAAGGCCATACGGACTACAGCAGCGCTCTTCGAGGCAGTTGCGGTGCAGCCTGAAAAACGGCCCAAGGTGGCTATTTTTGGTGATTTCTACTCCAGGGACAACGATACCTTCAACCAGGATCTTGCACGGGCCATCGAAGACTCAGGCGGCGAGGTCGTAGTGACGCCCTATATTGACTATCTAAAAGCCACTTGCGACGCTTTTTTCGACCATTTACTTCTGGAACGCCGTTTTGGAACCTGGGCAGGATTCCGTTCGGTGCTCACTGCGGTGTCGACTGCAGAAAAATCCTACTACCATCAGACCGGGGTGGAAGGTGGCATACCCTCACCCTGGACAAATGAGAACCGGTCCCATGCCTTGGAAGGTTTCGGATTCAGGCCGGAGTTGGCTGGCGAGTGCATGGACAACGCGCTGAAGATACTGCGCATCGTGCAGGATCACCCGGATGTTGCCCTTTTGGTTCAGGCAAACCCCGCCTTCTGCTGTCCTTCCATAGTAACCGAGGCCATGGCGGCGGAAATCGAAAAGGTTACCGGTGCTGCGGTGGTAACCATTACCTATGATGGAACCGGATCACTCAAGAACGACGTCATCGAACCGTATCTGGCCTTCGCAAGGGAGCGCGAAAACCACACAGTCCCCTGAAAGCAGCAACCTGAAACCGGCCTCCTTACATTTTTCGTTCAGGGCCATGCACGAATCCGGTTGACCGGGGATAGTCCTGTCGCTATGCTCATTTTGCGATGACACCCATTACCGATCCACGCACCTTCCTGAATACCGCACCACCCAGCGCACCCATCTGGACCCTGATCGACGCTTTCGACGCAGCCGCCAACGGGATGACCAATCCCGAAGCTGAAGAACGTCTGGAAAAGATCGGCGACGAACCCTTTTTGGCTTGGAAAGCCCTGGTCCGCGCCATAAACGCCTTTTATGCCGACGACCGGCCCACCCTGGAAAAGGCCATCTCGGGTATTACACCCAGCAGTCCCCCTTCCGTCCTCATCCCGCTTTTTGATGCTTGGAGCGGAAAAACTGACCCCGACGGGGGATCGCCCCTGGGAAACGCCGGCAGGGTGGTCATCGAGCTTTACAAGCGGGTCATCTTCGCGGTCCACCCCGTCAAACTCCTTGCGGACCAGGCCGAGGAAGCGCTGCGGCAGGGTATGATCGATCATTTTGAGCTCATGGCATCCCGGGTCTTACGGGAATTGCACGAACTGAAATCTCCGGAAGCAGCTTCCATCGCCATCCGCTACGCCCAGCGTTGCCTATCCCTGCTGGACGGGACAGGGGAGGAATCAATCGATTTTTTCTCAGTAATCGTCCGATCCCTCGGCAGGAAGGATGGTCTGATCGCCCTGGCCTTCGCCCTGGTAGGCAGGGACGACCAGGCTGCGGCTTCCGCTTTTTCCGGAGCGGACCAAGCCGAAGGTACAAGCCGTTTTTTCGATTCCCACACGGGGGAAATTGCGAGACTCGCATCTGAAATTCTGGCCGAGGACTTCAGGACACGGAAAGGATCTGCAATAACGCCCGATACCCCAACCCATGCGCCAGCCCTACCGCCCGCCGTCCGATCACCCGATGATAGGGTTCATCCTATATCAACTACCCCGGCACCTTTGCGAAGTTCAGGTAAAGTGCCGCTCCAAGGACAACTTGATCTATTCGCCCAGGAGCCGACATGACCATCGTGGAATTGAAGAACGCCCTCCTCGAACAGGCACCTGCCGACGCGAGCGCAGAGGACCGGAAAAATTGGATTGAATCACTGGAACGCTTTTTCCAGGCAGCGGATTCGGATACGGCATCCTTGGATGACCTGCTGAACACGCTCCCGGTCAAGGCGCGGTATGTAGGCCCCGGTCCCTGGCTCGATGCTATCCGCGATTCCTATCGTGCATGATGGGTGGCGCTGAACTATACTGGTCGAATCGGCAGCAGGGAGGATTTCAATGAACGAGATCGACGTCGCCTTTCCGGATGGTTCACGGTTGCGCTGTCCCTATGGAACCCGCGCTGAAGCATTGAAGGAGCGTTTCGGAATACTTCCACACCCCCTCGTTGCGGTGCGTGCCAATAATGAAATCCTGCCGATAGCTACACGGCTGGAGGTGAATGTCCTCCTGGAGCCCATCACACTGGAAAGCGCCGAAGGCGCCATGATCTACCGCCGTTCGCTTTCCTTCCTTTTAGCGGTCGCCGGTCGCGAACTATTCTCGGATCGCAACCTGGTTGTAGGCCATTCCTTGGGCAACGGTTATTATTATTCCTTATCCGATGAACACACCCTTTCACTCCAGGAACTCAAGAATCTGGAAATCCGGATGCGAGAAATCGTGCAGGAAGACCTACCCATACATTTTCGCTTCATCTCTTACGCCGATGCCCTCGACGTATTCGAACGAAACGGCCAAACCGATACCTCACTGCTCATGGAACAGATGAACGAGGCAAAAGTATCCGTCAACGAGTGCCGGGGATTCCTGGATCTTTCGATTGCCCCCCTCGTGCCAAGGACCTCGCTGCTCACATCCTTCGAGCTCATGTCCTACGAGAACGGTTTCCTGTTAAGGTACCCCGCAGTCGGCAGCGGAAATGTCGCGCCCTTCGAGGACAGTCCACGGATTTTTTCCGTCTACAAGGAATACAAGAAATGGGGCCGGATCGTGGGCATTTCCTGCGTCGGTCACCTGAACAGGCTGGTGGCCAAAAAGGAGATAAAATCCTTCATCCAGATAGCGGAAGCCTTCCAGTCGCGGAAACTATACGATGTCGCCGACCGTATCTACGAGCGTCGCGAATCCGTAAAGGTCATCCTGATCGCCGGTCCATCCAGTTCCGGAAAGACCACGACAGCGAAACGGCTTTCCATACTGCTCAAGGTAATGGGTCTGGAACCCATGGCAATCGGACTCGACGACTATTATGTAGGTAAAGCCCATACGCCCAAGGATGCCAAGGGTGAACCGGATTACGAATGTCTTGAAGCCCTGGACGTCGAATATCTGAACGAACAGCTGCTGGCTCTCTTCCGAGGCGAGGAAGTCGAGCTGCCACTTTTCGATTTCAAGCTTGGAGCCAGAAGGGAGAGCGGGCGCAAGATTAAAATGAACCGTCGGACGGTACTCATCATCGAGGGAATCCACGGTCTGAACGATGCGTTGACCAGCCAAATCGACAAGGAACACAAATTCAAGCTCTATGTATCGGCGCTGACCCAACTCAACCTGGACGACCACAACCGGGTGCCCACCAGCGACAACAGGCTCATCCGCCGCATGGTGAGGGATTACCAGTTCCGCAGCCACGATGCGATACAGACCATCAAAATGTGGCCAAACGTCCAAGCGGGCGAACGCAAGCACATCTTTCCTTATCAGAACGGCGCAGACATCGCGTTCAACTCCGCCCTGGACTACGAACTCTCGGTCCTCAAGGTGTATGCGGAACCCCTGCTGCGTTCGGTCAAGCCAATAATGGACGAATACGCGGAGGCTTCCAGGCTACTCGGGTTCCTTGAGAATTTCGCGCCCATACCACCCCAATACGTGCCTGGACAATCCATCCTGAGGGAATTCATAGGGGAGAGCGAGTTCAAGTATTAGGGCTTGTTCCAGCCGATCCAAGCGGTTTATACCCTGACATTCGTACCATCGCCCGAAACGGCGTGGCGGGAGGCCGTACCGCCGGATAGATCGTCCAAAGTTTTTATTTCGTCCAGCAAGGCTTCCTTTCTGTATTCACCTTTGCGCTTGTCCTTGAGCTTGTCCATCACCTTCCGCTCGCGGGAGGCTTCCTTGAAGGCTTCCCGCCTGGTTTCTACGACAAGTTCTGCCTTGGCCGCCGCCTGGAACAGCGTATCCCGGGTATGGTCCAGGCGGATCAGGTACAGTTCCGAATTGCGTATCTCCGCCGCACTTCGTCCGCCTGCGAAGCGTTCCCCCGCTATGATGACCCGTTCGGCGGCGATGTTATTTATTTTCTGCTCGATAAGGGCGAGTTCACCCACCGCGCGGCCAAGCTCCAATTCGGCCTCGCGTTCACGGAAAGCCCTCAGCTCCAGGACCTTTTCCAGGTCGAAACGGAAACGTCTCACCCGAGGCTGCCTTCAGTTCCGGTGGAACCTGCAGCGCGCAAACCAGCAAGGAGTGTTCCGTTCTGGTTCGCAAGTACAGCAGGGGCTTTGGCCGGTTGAAAGGCCTCGAATTCCACTTCTGGTATTTCCATTCCCGCCACCGTCCCCAGGGCGGAAAGGGTATCCTTGATGCCCGAACGTTCTTCGATTGCCTGTATCAGGAAATTCTCAATGGCACCCCGTTTTGCGACTGCCTCGTCTATGGCGGGATTGGTTCCCGCCCGGTAAGCTCCCACGTCTATCAGGTCTTCCGCCTCCGCGTATGTGGACATCAACTTGCGCAGGTAGCCGGCGACTTTTCTGCTCACCGGACCGGAGACCATGGGAGCCAGCCGGGAGATGCTGGAAAGCACGTCTATGGCAGGATAATGGTTGCGCTGGGCGAGCCTGCGGGACAATACGATATGACCATCAAGGATACCGCGCACCGCATCGGCTATGGGTTCATCCATATCGTCACCATCCACAAGTATGGTGTAGAAACCCGTAATTGTACCCTTTTCGGAAGTCCCGCAGCGTTCCAGCATCTTGGGCATGCTGTCGAAGACGCTGGGTGTGTAGCCCCTCGTAGCGGGCGGTTCGCCCACTGCCAAACCAATCTCACGCTGGGCGCGGGCGAAACGCGTTACCGAATCGAACAACAACATGACGTCCAGGCCTTGGTCACGGAAATATTCCGCCACCGCAGTAGCAACATAGGCGGCTCGCAGGCGGGCCAAGGGAGGGGCGCTTGAAGGCGACACGATTATGACAGAACGTGCAAGCCCTTCGGGGCCAAGATCGTTCTCGATGAAGTCATTCACCTCGCGACCGCGCTCGCCGATCAGGGCAACCACGTTGACGTCGGCATTCGTGTTTCGGGCTATCATTCCCAACAGGGTTGATTTTCCCACCCCTGAACCCGCGAATATCCCCAGCCGCTGTCCCTTGCCCACAGGTAAAAGTCCGTCTATGGCCCGGACGCCTGTCGTGATCCGTTCCTTTATCCGTTTGCGTTTAAGTGGATCGGGGGGGCTTGCGACGGCAGGATACCGTACCAGGGATTCGATATCGCCCTTGTCGTCGGTGGGGTTGCCCAAGGCGTCGAGGGTACGCCCCAGCAGTTTCCTGCTCACCGACACTGATAAAAGCTCGCCGGTAGCGATGACCGCGCACCCCACTTCTATGCCGGAAGTCTCGTCAAACACCATAAGCTGCACGGTCTGGTCACGCAATCCGACGACTTCAGCGCGGAGCATGCCCCGGCCCTTGGGGGCGACGATTCGGCACAATTCTCCAATGATGGCTTGGGGTCCATGACTCTCAATGAGAAGGCCCTGTACTTTTATGACCTTGCCCGCACATTTTATGGGATCTTCCCGTTCGATCGCGGAGAGGTACTTCTCGATTACGGTTTCCACCTATTCCCTCCCTGGTCCGCAGCCGCCCGTACCGTCGATCAGCGCTCTTCCAAAGCGCCGGTTCGTGCCTTTGCCCGTATCGGAGAGATTTCGAGTATCTTTTGTTCAAGTTCTGCCAATTGGCTGGAAATGCGGGCGTCTATCTCGCCAAATTCCGTCTCGATGATACACCCGCCACGATCCACGGTGCCGTCTTCAACCAACTGCATACCCTTGGAACCCTCAACAAGTTTGAGGAAATCCTTAATGTGTTCCGATGTCAGCTTCAGATCATCGACGTTCACACGTATCACTATTTCACCATGGCCTTTCACCTTGCGCAACGCCTGGACCACATTGGAAACCACGACATTCCGTTGGTTGTCCGAAATTACCTTTATGACCTTCCGAGCAATAAGAAGCACAAGATCGACTATTTGCTGTTCGGTCTCCGCCAGTATTTCCGCCCGCTTATCCTGCGCCCGGTCGAGCACCGCATGCATGCGCTCTATCAGCCGTTCGACCTCGCCCCTGCCCTCCGCGAAACCTTCTTCCCTTCCGGCCTCGAAACCTTGCTTGGCGTTTTCCTTGCGCAGGGTCTCAACGGCTTCTCCTGCCTTCGCTTCGATCTCGGCAGCGGTGCGCTTGGCTTCCTCGACTATTCGCTCCGCCTCGTCTTCGGTTTCACGGCGGTTTTTCTGGGCCTGGTCGCTTTTACGCTTCACTTCCTGGAAAGCAGTCGTCTCGGCTTCCTTGACTATGCTCTCGGCTTCTGCCTTTGCGGAATTGATGAGAGCCTCACGTTCACGTTCCCAATTGACCTTGAACGCTTCCGCTTCGCGCCTCAGGTCGTCGGCGGTAGGACCTGTATACTCTTCGGCTTCCTCAAGTTCATCCTTGTCACCACCGGAAGGACCCATCATGGGAATCATCCCCGGAAAATTCTTGGGAGCCTCAAGGAAAACTTTCTTCTCGGAGATTTTCACCTCTCCGTACCTGAACACCGCCTTGGCCATGGCTTATACCACCAACTCGTCTTCGCCGGATCGGGCAACGACGATCTCGCCGGTGTCTTCCAGATGGCGGATGATGGATACGATCTTCTGCTGGGCTTCTTCCACGTCCTTGAGGCGTATGGGTCCCATGAACTCCATATCCTCCTTGAGCATGCCTGCGGCACGCTTGGACATGTTGCGGAAAATCTTGTCCTGTACTTCGGTATCCACCGACTTGAGCGCTTTGGCCAATTCCTGCGAATCCACTTCGCGCATGACCTTCTGTATGGCGCGGTCGTCCAGCATGACGATATCCTCGAACACAAACATGCGCTTCTTGATTTCTTCGGCCAGCTCGGGATCCTCGTCTTCCAGAGCCTCTATGATCATTTTTTCAGAAGACCGGTCTACGAGGTTGAGGATTTCGACGATGCTTTCAACGCCGCCAGCAGCCGTGTAATCTTCGCTCGACAGGGTGGAAAGCTTTTTCTCAAGGACCCGTTCAACTTCGCGGAGGACTTCGGGGGAGGTTCGGTCCATGGTCGCGATGCGGCGGGCTACGTCGCTCTGGATTTCGTGTGGAAGGCTCTGCAGTATGATCGAAGCCTTGTTGGGCTCCAGGTATGCCAGTATCAGCGCGATGGTCTGGGGATGCTCCTGCTGGATGAAATTCAACAGGTGGCCGGGATCGGTCCTGCGGATGAAGTCAAAGGGACGCACCTGTAGCGAGCTGGTCAGGCGATTGATTATATCTATGGCCTTTTGGCTGCCCAGTGCCTTCTCGAGCAATTCCCGCGCATAATCGATGCCGCCGGAGGAGATGAAGTCAGAAGCCATCATCAATTCCTGGAATTCCATCAGGATGGCGTCTTTCTGTTCCGGCTGGATGGATTCAAGCCGCGCTATCTCGAAGGTCAGGGTCTCGATCTCGTCTTCCCTCAGATGCTTGAAGATCTCGGCAGAGATTTCCGATCCGAGGGTAACAAGGAACACGGCGGCCTTCTGGCGACCGTTCATGTCCTTTATGGTTTTTCCCTTTTTGCCGCCCGCGGCCGGCGTGCCACCGCCGCCGCCTTTTTCCTTGGCCATGTCCTACTCCTCCAGCAACCAGGTCCGGATCAATTGGGCGACATCTTCAGGGTGTTCCTTGGCCATGTTGATGGCATTCTCCTGAAGTTCCATGCGCTTGCGTTCCTCCACGGACATGGATACTTCCACGCCCTCCTCTTCGGCCTGACGCAGGGCACTTTCGCGCAGCATCTGGTGCTGCCTGGACAATTCTTCCTCGCGAAGTCGGCGCCTGCGTTCCAGCTCGCGGGTAACGACGCGGAACACAATAAAGGATATCAGCAACAAGGCGAGTCCGGCCAGCCCAATAAGGAGGGATTGCTGGAATTGGCGCTTGCGCAGGAACTCGGCGTCCTCTTCCGTAAACTGCTTGGTCCGGTCGAATTGTATGTTCTGCACAGTAACCGAGTCGCCCCTAATACGGTTGAAGCCTATGGAATCCTGAACCAGGGCCTGGGCCTGTCGCAGTTCCCCTTCGGGGATAGGAAGATATTCCCTGTCCAGCGATCCTTCCGGTGTTATGATGGGTTGGCCTTTCTCGTCAAACTTGGTTTTCCACTTTCCATCTATATTCACGGAGACGGAAACACGGTCGATGGTTGGACTCCGCTCTTCCTGTATCTGCCGTTTGTTTATTTCCTCATTCTGGGTAAGGGTGGATTGTTCAACCTTGCCATAGAGGTTCGACATATCCTTGAAAGCCGGGGCGGTCTGGCCTTCCACGCCCGCCGGTCCTTCGGGATTGAATCCGGTTCCTTCCCATTTCGTGGATGAATTGGAGGAAGACCGTGTTATGGACTTGGCAAACTCGGAATCATCGAAGGGTGTATCCGGATTATCGGCCTTGATCGTAACCGGATAGAATTCTTCGGTCTGGACGGCCTTTTTGGACATGTCCATGGTGATTTTCAGGTTGAGGTCCCGGACGCGGTCACTTGTATAGATCTGCTGGAGTGTCTTGAGCACCATGGCTCGGTACTGGGCTTCCAGTGAAGCGATCAATTTCTGTTCGCGCTTGGAAAGTTCCAGGCGGTCAAAATCCTGCATCCCGGCGAAATCGTTCAGGATAAGGCCGTTGGGGTCGGTGATGACGATATTCTCGTCCATCAGGCCCTCTACGGCGAATTTCAGGATCTTCTGGATGCCTTCGATCTTCTTCCGGTTCTCGGTAATGTCACTCCCCGGCTTGGGTGTGAGTATGACACTGGCAGTCACCGGATTCTGGTCGGCCTGAAACAGGGTTGTCTCCGGCATGACGAGGGTAACATTGGCATCGTCCACCTCGTCCAGGGCTTTCACATGGTCGGTAACCATCTGGGTTATGGAACGCCGAAGATTCACGTTGCGCTCGAAATCGGTGAGCGTCCAGCGGTCACGGTCGAAGAGGGCCCATGGGTCAGTGCCCTGGGGAATCAGATCCTCCCGGATGAGTATGGAGCGCAGACGTTTGGCGGTTTTTTCGTCCTCCACCATTATGATGCCAGCGGCGTTGACGCTGGAGCGTGCGCCTTCCTCGTTCAGGCGTGTCATGATGCGATCCCGCGAAGTCTCGTCCCGGATGGGCGCGTCGATGAGCGGCACCATGGTAGGGGCGGAGGAAACGGCAAAAAGCAGCACGACCCCGACTATGGCAGCAACTACTATACCGATGAGTATGAGCTTCTGGACGAGTGTCCATTTGCCCCACAGCCCCTTGATTTGATCAAGGATTCTTTTCAACCATTCAAGCATGTTCCCCTCCCCAGAAGAACGTCCTACAAACATTCTACGCAAACCGGCCAGGCGCCTTTTCCCCGCTTACGCAAGGGAGATCACGTACTAGCGCGCGTTGATTATCTCCTTCCAGCCACGAACCATGCGGTCCAGTACGACCCGGGTTATATTGAGAGACAGGTTGGCCCTAGCCATGGCGGTGGTCACGTCATGGGCATCCACCGAATCGGGATTGATCAGCATCTCCTCCATCAAGGCGGTGCTGTCCTGCTGGTCGGTATTGACCGCGTCAAGGGCCTTGAGCATCGCGTCCTCGAAGGTCCCCGATTGAAGGGCGGCATCGGCTCCGACCTGGGATCCCAGATTGGCCAGGGCTTCGCCCGAACCAAGGCGGGCAGCCGTATTCGGCAAAAGATGCCGGGGATTGGTCAGGGCCATAGCGACCTTATCGCCGGAAACCAGTTCGGGCTTATACAGGGTCATTTATTATCTCCCGCCTATTTCGAGGGCTTTCATGAACATGGCTTTTGACCCGTTGACTATCGACGCGTTGGCTTCGTACGCCCGGGACGCCGCGATCAGATCCACCATTTCAGTAACGATATTCACATTGGGCATTTCGACGTAGCCCGTACGGGGACCGGTCTTGATTGCATCCGGGTGGGTGGGATCGTACACAAGTTTGGGCTGGGCGGTATCTTTTTCCACACCGACTACCCGAACGCCCTTGCCTATTCCACCGTCCATGGAATCCGGCAGGAAGGGCGATCGCCAGAATGGTTGTTCGGTGCTTGGACGCAGGATAACCCGGCTGCGACGGAAAGGTCCGCCCTCGGCGGTACGGGTAGTCGTCGCGTTTGCGACGTTGTCGGCTATGACATCCGAACGCAGGCGCTCGGCGCTCATGCCGGTGGAAGCTATATTGATCGAACTGAAAAGTCCCATACCTTATCCTACCTTAAGACCAGATTGACCTGGCCAAACTCGAAGGTCTGCGCCTGGGCCATCAGCGTATACATGAGCTGATTGTTCAGGGCCGCCATCATTTCCTCTTCGGGATCCACGTTGTTGCCGTTGTTCTTGGAAGTAGATACGTAATCGAGTACCCGCCTTGGTTGGACGCTCTGATAATCCAGCTCCCTCCAATTGGGAATATGCTTGGGATTCGTCAGGGCCAGATCGAGGGCGGGTTTATTGTCCGCGCTGTCCAACGCGCGTTTCAGCTCGCTCTCGAAGTTCACCGTGGTCCGCTTGAAGTTGGGAACCTCGGCGTTGGCGATATTGTTCGCAATGACTTCCCGACGGATGACGCTGGCATCCATCGAACGTTGGAGAAGATCCACTGTCTTCGTAAAATCATTCACCATTTTCACCTTCGAGCCTCCCTGGTCCGCGTCCTCTTCAATCATCGGCAAAAGGTACCCGCCGGTTTACAGTATGTATCTGCCCAGATCCTGGTCCTTGACGATATCGGAAAGCCGCTGGTCCACATAAGCGGCGGTTATCGGCACCTTAGTGGGCGCCACATCGGGTGCCTCGAAGGAAAGTTCCTCCAATAAGGCTTCCATGATGGTATGCAGCCTGCGTGCTCCGATATTCTCCATCCTGGAATTCACCTCGGCGGCAATGGCCGAAAGGCGTTCCACCGCGTCCTCTGAAAAACTGATCTCCACCCCTTCGGTGGCCAGAAGGTCGGTGTATTGCTTTGTAAGCGCATTCTTGGGTTCTGTCAGTATGCGGATGAAATCGGCCTTGCCCAAGGCTTCCAGTTCTACCCGGAGGGGAAAGCGACCCTGCAATTCGGGGATCAGGTCCGAAGGCTTGCTTACGTTGAAAGCCCCCGCCGCAATGAACAGGATGTGGGAGGTGTCCACCGCACCCCAGCGGGTGTTCACCACCGAACCTTCCACTATGGGCAGGATGTCCCTCTGCACGCCTTCTCGGGACACATCCGTCCCGCCAGTCCTGTCACCACGGCTGGCGATCTTGTCGATTTCATCCAGAAAGACTATGCCCATTTCCTGCACCCGACGCCGGGCTTCCTCACTCACCCGTTCCCGGTCCACCAGTTTTTCGCTCTCTTCGGTAAAAAGTATTTCCTTGGCGCGCTTTACACTCACCAGCTTGCGTTTTTTGCCGCCGCTGAAAAGCCCGGCCAGACCGGAAAAACCCGATTCCAGATCTTCCATGTTTCCACCGGAAAAAAGTTCCATTGCAGGCATCTGGACCTGCTGCTGTACCGATACCTCCACCATCCTCTCATCCAGTTTTCCCGAACGCAGCATGGCCCGTAGTTTTTCCCGGGTCGACCCGGCGGCTTCCGAAGTGCTGGCACCTGCGGCCGCTCCGGAAGTTGCGGATCCATCCTCGCTTCCGGCGGCAGTTCCTGCCCTTCCTTGGGCTGAGGCGGAATCTGCCCAGGAAGCAGCATTTTCCTCAACGCCCTGCGTGCCGATTGGTTCCAGACCAGGAATATTCAGGGTCAGCCCTGTAAGCGGGGAAGCTGTAGTGGCGACACCAGTAGCAGGAGCACCTGCAGGTGCAGCGCCCGCAGCAGGAGAGCCGTTTTGTCCGGCTGCACCAAAACTGTTCTGGGCGGCGCTCAGGAGGGAATTCAGAAAGTTGGCGCTGCCCTGCGCTGCGGGCTTCTTGGTTGATCCGGGCAGCAGCAGGTCCAGCAGGGCTTCCTCGGCACGGCGCTCTGCCTCGACCTTTACTGTCTCACGCATCTCTTCCTTCACCATCTGGAAGCCGGCTGCCATCAAGTCCCGTATCATGGATTCCACGTCACGGCCGACGTAACCCACTTCCGTATATTTGGTGGCTTCCACCTTGATAAAAGGTGCCCCGGAAAGCTTGGCCAGCCGCCGGGCGATTTCCGTCTTTCCAACCCCTGTCGGTCCTATCATCAGGATATTCTTGGGTGCGATGTCGTCCCTTACTTCCTGCGGAAGCTTCAGCCTTCTTACGCGGTTCCTCAGGGCGACGGCGACGGCGCGTTTTGCCTTTTTTTGGCCGACAATGTATTTATCCAATTCCTCAACTATCTGTCTCGGCGTCAGCCGGTCAAAATCGGTCATGGTTAGGCAAGCTCCTCGACCACGATGCGGTCGTTCGTATAGATACAGATACCGCCGGCGATGCGCAGACTGCGCTCCGCGATTTCCGGTGCTGTAAGGCTGGAAGCGTCAAGAAAGGCAAGGGCTGCCGCGTAGGCGTAGGGTCCACCCGAGCCGATGGCCAAGGCATCGTCCGCAGGTTCGATCACGTCTCCGGTCCCGGAAATGAGCAGTGTCTTTGTCTTGTCGGCCACCAACAACATGGCTTCCAAGCGCCGCAAGGCACGGTCGGTCCGCCAATCCTTGGCAAGCTCGACTGCACTCCGGGTGAGATCACCCGAATATTCCTTCAACTTCACTTCAAAACGCTCGAATAGGGTAAATGCATCCGCCGTGGCTCCGGCAAAACCGCAAAGCACCTTATCGTCAAGCAGGCGGCGCACTTTGCGCGCATTGCTTTTCATTATCGTATTGCCAACCGTAACCTGGCCGTCTCCGGCCATTGCGACCCGTCCGTCCTTGCGAACCGCGATGATCGTCGTGCTGCGTACCTTCATGTTCCCTGCTCCTCGGTCTTCAACCTCACCTGCGTTTTCAAGCCCTGCACTCCACCATGGGGATGTGCCGCTGCATAAACCTTCTTTAGTCTCTCAATATCTACATGGGCATAACGTTGTGTCGTGGACAGGCTCGCGTGTCCCAATAATTCCTGAACTACCCGCACATCGCAACCGGCGTTCACCAAATGCGTGGCGAAGCTGTGC
The DNA here is from genome assembly GCA_964202565.1 of Breznakiellaceae bacterium. Lineage (GTDB taxonomy): Bacteria > Spirochaetota > Spirochaetia > Treponematales > Breznakiellaceae > SZUA-426. The sequence goes on from CAXNJE010000002.1 coordinate 18,313, forward strand.
CGCAATGCATGGGGATACACGGGTTTCCGCAAACCGGCCTGGTCCGAATAGCGACCCACGATCCAGCGGATGCCGCGCACGCTCAAAGCCCCGCCACGGCTGTTTACGAAAAGCGCCTTCACCGGATGCTCGGCCCTCATCACCGCAGAGCGGGCAGGCAGGTACGCAGCCAAAGCATCGCGAGCCTGTTCCGAAAAGAACACCTTCCGTTCCTTATCGCCCTTTCCGATAACCCGCGCACCCGACAGGTCCGCGTCGAGGGAATTTAAAAGGAGCGAGGCGGTTTCCGAGATGCGCAGGCCAGCGGAATACATGAGGGCGATCAGAGCGGTATCCCGCAAAGGCCACAGGATACCCGTTTTTTCCGGCAATGCGGCGAATTCGGACATCTCGTCTTCCCAGAGGAAAGAGGGCAGGGTTTTGGCTACCTTGAGGTTCCGCACCGCGCTGGTGGGATCATCCTTTCGATGCTCGTAACGGACCAGCCAGCGGTGGAAACCGCGTACTGCGGAAAGGGATCTATTCGCGCTGGAAGCTGCGGCGCCGCGATCGGACAGGCTCGCGATGAAGGCGCGCAACTCACCCAAACCCGCACAGGCCGGATCCATACCCGCAACCCTGCATACAGTTTCGTACTCTGCCAGATCCTGCCGGTACGCCGCGACGCTTCTGGGCGAAAGGTTCCGGATGAATTCCAGGTACGCAAGATAATCGGCGAGCCTTTCCGAGACGATTCCGGTTTCACTTTTTATCTGAGCCTCGCTCATTGCGGAATCCCCATGAGACTGCCGTCAGGAGGGCAGGAAGGGGGAACAGTGGTTCCCGCAAGTCCCAATCTATGTTCCAGAGTTTTCACCGCGTTCTTAAGGTTGAATTCCCCATCAACGCCATTGCAATCGCTGGTTGATCCATCAACGCGCGGGGGGATGGGAAAACCCCAATCCTTCACGATGGCGTAAGCATCCTCGGCGACTGATGCGCCTTCAGTTGCGAGTCGCAGGGTGCCTTCTCCCAAACGCGAAGTGGAACCGGAACTGCCAACCCATAGGTCCCGTCCCTGCTCCAAGGCGAAATCCGCGGTTATCAGGGCACCGGATTTTGCCGGAGCCTCGATGACCACCACCGAACGGGCAAGACCGGCAATGATCCGGTTCCTGGCGGGAAAATTCCATTTGCGGGGAGGTTCCCCCGGAGGGTACTCCCCAACCAGGGCACCGCCCGAGTCGATCATCCGCCTGGCGAGAGTCCTGTTGGAGGAGGGAAAAACCTGGTCCAGCCCGGAACCAAGTACCCCGATGGAAGGAGCGAAGGCTTCCACATTTCCGCGATGGGCCATCGCGTCAATTCCGCGGGCCAGACCGGAAACCACCGCGATGCCGCAACGGCCAAAATCGCGGCCGAATTCATAGGATTGCCTCGCACCTTCGGAGCTCGGATCCCTGGTTCCCACGACCGCGACCAAAGGCCGCTCGGGATCGGGCAGGCTGCCCCGAAAAAAAAGCACCGCAGGTGGATCGATCAATTCGCGTAATAATGGAGGGAAATTACCAGCGCCATAGGAAGCAAAGGATATGCCACCCCGGGAGGCGAGGTAGGCATCCCGCTCTGCCATCGCAAGGTATTCGGCTGGTTCCCAGCTTTTGCCGGCCAGGGACCGTTCGATTATGCTCTCCACATCCCCCGCAGCAAGGCGGCAGAGGTCCCTCGCGCCACCCAACGCTTCTGCCAGGAGTATCCGCTCACGGGCCTTGAGGAAGGGTACACGCGCTACAGCCAGATATACATCAGGGCGCGCCATACAACTCCTCCAGAACGATTTTCTTGTTACTTTCGGCTTCCGCCTTTTTTCCCGCATCCACGCTGCTTTTAAGTATACGGTCGTACAAGGCAAGGGAGTCTTCCGCGCGGGCACCTACATAGTAAGCCCGGGCCAGTACAAACATGGCATCCGTATCCTTCGTGCGCAAGGCCAAGAAGCGCTCCAGATAGGGTATCGCCTCGGTGGGGCGGGAGAGTTCAAATACGTACAGCACGCCCAGTCCGTAAAGCGGACGCGCATATGTGGGGTCCAATTCGATAGCCCGCTTATATCCAGACTCCGCCAAGGCGTACAATCGATCCCGTTCGCGGGAGCTACCTGTTCCGGAGAAATCGAGGGATGATTTCGCCAGCACCCCTGCTGAAACACCTGTCAGATAGTGAAGGGTTGCGTCCTCGGGAAAATAGGAGATGGCACTCTCCAAGGATTCCAATGCCTCGCCGAACATCTTGCGGTCCATATAACGGACAGACAGTATCTTCCAGTAGATGCCAGCTTGGGCGCTTATTTTTACGCGCTCTTCCAGGCGCGCCTCGTAGGAGTCTATCGCCCGCCGCAAGCCTTCGATGGTTTCTGGCGGAGCGCCTCCGGGACCCAACTCTACGATCCGGTCGGCCAGACTGTTGGGGCGCAACAGGCGCCAGGCTCCAAAGCCCAGCCCCCCCACGATGAGTACAAGCAATACGATAATGAGTACCGGTTTCCTCTTTGCCTTGGATTTTATTGGGGTCCCGGGCTTGGTCTTTTCGTTTCGGGAAGTCATTGTGTTCCTCCCGTCAAGTACGGGTGTTTCCCGCTTCGTGCTTGCGTTTTCTTTCATTATGCGTGACCTCCAAGCACAGGAAGGTAACGATGGTGATTCGCACGCAGGGCTGCATCATCCACATGGGTATAAATCTGGGTAGTCCCCAAATCGGCGTGGCCCAGGAGTTCCTGGACCGAGCGCAGGTCAGCGCCTCCTGCAAGCAGGTCGGTAGCAAAACTATGGCGCAGTGTGTGCACCTTCGATCCGGTCCCGGCAAGTACCGCAAGGGCCGCAAAATTCTTCCAGATACCCTTCCGGGATAAACGGCGTCCATCCCTATTCAGAAAAAGGGCTTCGCTGCGCCGAGCCTTGGCGATGGCGGGTCGGGCTTCCGTAAGGTACACTTTCAGCCAATCATAAGCCTGCGGTCCAAAAGGAACAAAACGTTCCTTGCCGCCCTTACCCCGGACGCGGGCTATCCGCTCGCCCAGGGAAATATCGACCAAGTCCAATCCTGAAGCTTCGGATATGCGCAATCCTGACGAATAGACCAGCTCATACAAGGCGCGGTCACGCAAACCACGAGCGTCCCGGGTATCGACAGCAGCGAGCAAGTCCTCAACCTTATCCCTGGGAAGAACCGTGGGCAGGTGTCGGGAACTGTGGGGGCGTTCCAGGGCCGCCGCCGGATTATCCAAGCGGATCCTTTCGTCCATCAAGTAACGGAATAGGGACCGCAGTGCAGAAATTGCCTTTGCCAGGGAACGGTCACCCACACCTTCGGCGCGGCGTTCCACAAGATAGAGGATCAGGTCCTTCGAGTCCACCATCGCCGCGTCCAGAGTGCCCTTTTCAAGCCAAAGGACAAAGTGGCGCAATTCATACAGGTATGCTTCTACGGTAAGCGGGGAGCGACGCTCCACCGCGATGAGGCGGGAGCGGTAGCCTTCAAGCAGGCGCCGTCCTTCCATGGTTTTCTACGCTTCCTTTTTTTCCGACGAGAATTTGCGATCCCTGATCACTGTTGGAACGTCCAGGTCGTCTTCACGAAAATTACGGTACGACAGGAATTCCGCAGGTGGTTTGCTCTTCTCGGTCATGGACTTCCATTCGTCATAACGAATGAAGTCGCCGTCTTCCTTTTTTACCGCTTCCACGACTTTGGGTCCTGTCCCTGCACGGTTACTATCCAGTTGAAAACCCGTGGCGATCACGGTCACCTGTGCCCTATCCTGCATGGTAGGGTCCAAAGCGTTTCCGACGATGATCAGGGCATCCGAATCGGCGTTGGCGGTGATGATGCTTACCACCTCCTGGAATTCGGTCAGCGAGAAATCCTCGCCACCTGTCACATTCACCAATATCCGGTTCGCGCCTTCGATACGGCAGTCTTCGAGCAAGGGGTTGTTGATGGCGTTCGTCGCCGCGTCTACCGCCCGGTTATCACCCGAGCCCAAGCCTATGCCCATAAGCGCGTCTCCCTGCCCCTGCATGGTGGTACGCACGTCGGCAAAATCAATATTGATATTGCCCGGCACCGTAATCAGATCGGAAATTCCCTGCACACCCTGCCTGAGTACGTCGTCGGCGATGAGAAAGGCTTGCTTTATGGGTGTATTACGCTCGACTATTTTAAGTAAATGCTGATTGGGTATGACGATAAGTGTATCTACCGCTTCCCGCATCTTGGCAATACCCTCGTCAGCCAGGCGCATTTTATATCGACCTTCGAACTCGAACGGCTTCGTGACCACCCCAACAGTGAGCGCCCCCAGTTCCCGCGCAATCTGCGCGATGACGGGAGCCGCCCCGGTCCCCGTACCACCACCCATACCTGCGGTCACGAAAACCATATCAGCGCCGCGCAACACATTTGCGATCATTTCCCGATCTTCCGCCGCGGCTTTCTCTCCCACATCAGGTTTCCCGCCAGCGCCCAAACCACCGGTCAGTTTTGACCCAAGCGGCAATTTTACCGGGGCATTCGACAGGGCGAGAGCTTGCAGATCCGTATTCGCGACTATGAATTGCACATTCTGCAAACCGCAGGCGATCATCCGGTTCACCGCATTCGACCCGCCGCCTCCCGTACCGATCACCTTGATGATCGTAGGACTCGCGGTCCGCTCATCGAGCACTTCGAGCTGATCCATGTTCCCCCCCCACTTTTTACGGCGACTTCTATCGCTACAGCGCCGGATCCCACTCCAGCGCCCGTTCAATCAAAAAAATTCTTTTTTCAGCCAATCCGCCAGTTTGCCAAACAAGGGCGATTGCCCCTTATCCCTGGTACGCGGTTCCACGCCGCTTTCAGCCTGCCTGTCGGCGCCTTCAAGGACGAGACCGACAGCGGTCGAGTAAACGGGACTCCGATATTCTTCCACCAGGCCACCCAAAGACATGGGTACCCCGATACGCACGGGCATACGGAATATTTCCGACGCCAATTCAGCCACACCATTAAGCTGCGATCCCCCGCCTGTCAGGACCAATCCGCCGCCAAGCGGACGGTTCAAACCAAGGCGATCTATCTTATCCTTCGCCAAGGCGAAAATTTCTTCCATCCGCGGTTGGATGATTGAACACAGCTGTATTCGGGGAATGGGCATGGGCGGTCTGCCACCTACACCTGGGACGATGATCTCGTCCCCTTTTTCCACATTCGGGGCCCAACAACAACCGGCATCAAGCTTTATCCTTTCAGCTGTCTCGAAAGCCAGGCTTTTGAGTATGGAAAGGTCGCTGGTAACCTGGGAACCACCCACGGGCACCGTTGTCGTAAAGAAAGGCGATCCGTCATGGAACACAAGGATATCGGTAGTTCCACCGCCAAGATCGATGAGGGCGACACCCAATTCCTTCTCTTCCCGAGTTAGGGTAGACCTTGCTGCGGCTAAGGATTGAAGCACCAGATCATCTACCCGGAATCCCGCGCGGTTTACGCATTTCACCAGATTCTGCGCACTGGTGACGGAACCGGTGATGATATGTACCTCAGCCTCCAGGCGGACACCGATCATGTCCAAGGGATTGCGTATGCCTTTCTGGTCGTCCACGATGTAGGACTGGGGAATGACGTGCAGGACCTGACGATCCATGGGTATGACTACAGCCCGGGCGGCCTCGATGACGCGGCTGATATCCGCTTCCCCGATCTCGCGGGTCTCCTTGCTTTTCCCGGTAACAGCTACGACTCCCCTTGAATTGAGTCCTTCGATATGCGCTCCGCCGATACCGGTCCAGCAGGAGTGAACTTCGCGTCCCGACATCATCTCCGCCGCTTCGACTGCGGTGGCCACCGATCGCAGGGTAGATTCAATATTTACCACAACGCCCTTTCTCAAGCCGGTAGAGGGACTCACGCCCACACCGGTAATCTCGAGAAGGCCGTTTTCATTCCGTTCACCGATAATCGCGCATACTTTCGTCGTGCCGATATCAAGGCCGACAACCAATCCATCGTTAGTCAGATCAGCCCTCCTTCGCTCGGTACGAGGCCGTACCCGTTCGAAAATCAAGCTCATCCGTTTCTATTCCCTTTGAATCGAGTACGTCGAGCATCAGCATCATATACCGTAAGGCTTCTTGATTCAACTCCGGGCCTATTCTGACACGTACCCGCCTATTCGCCGGATAGAGTACCAGTTCATATCCATCGTAGGCTCGTTTGACCACTCGAATTTCAGACAGCGTTTCCAGCAAGGCCGGGGATTCCTGCCTCAAGCGGGCCAGATCATTCAGGAAGCCGGAGAGGAAGGCCGGCAAACGCATACCCTCCTGAGCCTGTTCAAAGCGCAATCCGGATACGACCGGAGCATTCGGAAAGGATGCGTCCGTAGCAGTCCCCACCTTGAAAACCACACCATTCCGGTCATAAGCCAATAATATGGTTCGGCCATCGGCTTCGGCGAGTGAGACTGCAACCGCACTCCGCCTCACCAGTTCTATGCGTACGCCATCGGGAAAGCGGGAGATCACTTTGGCCGATTCGACAGCCGGTATGGTTTCAAGCCCCCGTTCCATGAGGGCCTTGCGAAGGGAGAAGAAGGAACTTTTGGAACTCAAGCCGCTGGCAGCCAGGAGGTCAGTCCGGTTCAAGCCCTCTGCTCCAATAAGATCGACTTTTTTGAGGGGCAGGCAGGGAACGATTGCCAGGTACCACACCAACTCGACTATCAGTACCAGCGACAGTATGGCAACAGAGCGCTTTAGATAGCGTTCGGTTTTTCCCGATGGCTCAAGCTCCGGTGCGAGCGTTTCATCCATCAGAAGCCTGCTATCGGACATTGCCAACCTCACTTGCATCGGTATCCCGGGAGATGTTCACGAGCAATCCTATCATCACCATGCTTGTCGCCAAGGAGGAACCCCCGGCAGAAAAAAACGGCAAGGGTATTCCCGTAGCGGGGACCGCACCCACGACGACGGCGGCGTTCAACAAAGCCTGGCTTGCAAGCATGATGGTCAATCCCAAAGCCAAAAGACGCTTGAAGGAATCGCCTGAACGGGATCCCGTGCGAAATCCCCGAACGGTGAAAACCGCGAATAGTGCAAAACAAAGCATAACTCCGACAAAGCCCGATTCTTCCCCGAAGGCCGTCAGGATGAAGTCGGAATGGATTTCAGGGACACTGGCTATTTTCCTTGTGCCCCTACCCAGACCCTTTCCCCACAAACCACCACTGGCCAAGGCTTCCAGCGATGAGCGCACCTGAAAACCGGCACCCTGTGGATCATACTCGGGTGAGATGAAACTCAGCACACGCTGGAGGCGGTGATCCTTGGTGAATACAAGGAGCAGCCCCAAGGGCAGGAAAAGGCCCGCAATTGCCAGAAAATGCCGAATTTTAATCCCTGCAAGGTAGAATAAGGCCAAGGCATTGAAGGCAAGGAATGCAGAACTCGAAAAATCATTTTGGAAATATACGATGAGGCAGAATACCGATGTTATTATGGCAGGTGGAATTACACTGGAGGAAGCATCATCCAGACGGTCTTCTTTCTTGGAAAACATATGTGCGAGATAGAGGGGCAAGGCAATTTTTACCAATTCTGAAGGCTGATAGGAATTCCCCGCGATTTGTATCCAACGGGCAGCTCCGTTTTTGGTCATCCCGATGCCAGGAATAAAGGTGAGGATGCTCAGGACAAATGAGAATACAATCAAGGGTTTGATCAGCTTACGGACAAATGAAAGATCGATATAGGACGCGATGAACATGAGAAATAATCCGACAAGTCCAAGAACAATCTGTTTCCGGATAAAATAATTCGCATCGTCAAAAAAACGTCCTGCAAAGGCGGTGGAAGCCGAGTAAAGGCTGACCAGTCCAATTCCGATCAGCAGGATCACCGAAATGATCAGGATCGGGTCGGCCGGACGGGCGGTCTTGATTCGTTCGATGCTGAACCGGTAGTCGCTCATTGGGTTTTCAGGGTGGAGAGCGCCACGATCGCAAACAGGCCTCCAAGAATCCAGAAGCGGACAACCACCTTGGTTTCCGCCCAGCCCGATAATTCAAAATGGTGGTGCAGGGGAGCCATCTTGAAGACCCTTTTCCTGGTCAGCTTGTATGAAGCCACCTGGATCATCACCGATGCCGCTTCCAGAACAAAGACACCGCCTATGATAAGAACCAGGATCTCCCTTTTTATTATGAGTGAAACGGTAGCGATGGCGCCACCGAAAGCAAGGCTTCCCACATCGCCCATGAAGACTTCCGCCGGATGCGCGTTGAACCAGAGGAATCCAACGCTGGCCCCCACCATCGCAAGGCAGAAAACCGTCAATTCACCCGCCCCGCGTATGAGGGGGATACCCAGGTATTCGGAAAAATCCGCGCGGCCAGAAAGATAGGTCAAAACCGAAAGTGTGATGAATACCAGAATCACCAAGCCTGTCGCCAAGCCGTCCAAGCCATCAGTCAGGTTTACCGCATTGGATTCTCCCACGAGAAGAAGGACCGCGAAGGGTATCCAAACCAGACCCAAATCCAGAACCGGGTTCTTAAAAAATGGCAGATACAACAGACCCGTTCGTTCGTCCCCAGCAAGATAGAGGGTTACCGCAATCACCGTCGCGACAGCAAACTGCAGTAATAATTTAGCCCAGACAGGCAATCCATCAGAATTCTTGCGGGTTACCTTCAGATAATCATCCAAAAATCCGATTGCACCGAACCCTATAAAAGAAGCGGTCGTTAACCATACATGAAAATTATTCAGATCCTGCCATAGGAGCACCGCAACCGTAACCGCCAGGATTACCAGTATTCCGCCCATCGTGGGAGTGCCACCCTTTTTAAGGTGTGTCGCCGGACCGTCCTCACGAATCGATTGGCCTACTTTCAGATGATGGAGCGCTTCGATGATGCGAGGGCCAAACAGGTAGGCGATCAACAAGGCGGTCAGGGCAGCGTAGGCCCCGCGGAAAGTCAGATAACGGAACACATTGAAAGGCGTGAATATTCTTACCAAGGGGTATACAAATTCCAGCAGCATTTTTAATCTCCTTTCCCGGCCGGGGTGTCGCCAGCAGGGAATGCAGGAAGTCGCTCCATCAGGCGTTCCAAAGCGATTGCGCGTGATCCTTTGAGCAGAAGCAGATCCTCCGGTCCCAGCGAAGCTGCCAGCCGATCCGAAAGCGCCTCAAAGTCCTCGGTTTGAAAAAAAGTTTTTTTACCGTTCAATGCAAAAACGGAAGCTCTGGTTTCCTCTCCGAACAGGAACACTTCATCCACTCTGGAAGCTGCCAGGAGCTCTCCCAATCGTGTATGGGCTTTTTCAGCAGAGGCTCCCAACTCGCGCATTGCTCCTATCACATAAACTCGCCTGCCCGGCCACTCCACGGAATCGCAGAAAGATATTGCGGCTGCCATGGACTCCGGATTGGCATTGTAGCAATCGCGAACCACGGTCGGCCTGCCACGTACAATTTCACCGCGCCCGAAGAGCGGCTTGACTGCAGCGATGCCTGCCCGTATTGCAGCCGACGAAACACCTACGGCTTGGGCTATTGCCGCCGCCGCCAGGGTGTCATCAAGATTATGGTCACCGGGCAACGCAAGCCGCACAGGCATCCCATTCCAGACAAGCTCGGTTCCATCGAGACCAAGACTTTTCGCCCCTCCAAAATCATCAAGCGACTTGGGTCCCCAATATGCAATATTGCCCTGAACACCGGAAGCAAGATAAGACGAATATGGATCGTCTTCCGGAATCAATGCCAACTGGGTCCCATCAAAACGGGAAAATATTTCCTTTTTTTCCTTTGCAATCGCATCACGATTACCGAGAATACCGATATGGGCAGTACCGATGTTTGTGATCAGGGCGATATGGGGAAAAAGCACCGATGCCAATTCGCTTATCTCACCCTGTCGGTTCATACCCAATTCAAAAACTCCAACTTCGTCATCATCCCGTATCGAGAATACCGAAAGCGGCAAACCGGTCTCCGAATTCAGATTCCCCTCATTCATGACCACCCGGCGTTCGATGCCGATCATGGCAGCAGCCAGTTCTTTTGTGGTTGTCTTGCCCGACGAACCGGTGATACCCACCCGCTTCAGGTGCGGGAAACGCAATACATATGCATGGGCAGCCGACTGCAAGGCCTGCAAGGTGTTCTCGACTACAACCAGGAATCCGGACACTTTCGCAGCCGCAGCGGCAAGGGCCGTTCCACCATTTTCCATGCGGGAAGCCGAAACCAGGGCAATCGTCGCTCCGGCTTTGAATGCTGCCTCGACAAAATCATGCCCATCCTGCTTTTCTCCTGTCAGGGCGACAAATAATGAACCGGGACATACGGCACGGCTATCTATCCGGACAGAACTGAAAGAGGCAACATTCTTCCTTCCGGAAATTGCCCCATCTGCACGGATCTGGCCATTCACCGCTTTGGCGAGCTCCGTCACAGTCATCAACACCCTATCAGCCATCACTACCCCCACCTGGAGAGATCTTCACGTGGGTTACGGATTCAGCCTGGATCTTTTTCATGTTTAAATCATGGATCGCCAATTGCTCTATGCGTTCAGCGGAAGAAAGAACTGAAATGCCCGCGATCAGGCGTTTGTTGCTTTCTATCCATTCCGATTGGGTTCCTTCAAGTACCCTTATTTCCCTCGAAACAACCGCATAAGCGACGGATTGCCACGCATTGAAGGCGAAGGCTGCCGGTATGGCAAGCGCCATTATATAAAACAGGGGACGCTTAGTCATTTTGTCCCGTCCTCATCGAGAAGTTTCTCCACAACACGCAATTTGGCGCTTCTGGACGGAGGATTACGGTCCGCTTCTTCCGGGCTTGGTGGAATGGCTTTTTTCGTCAGGATTTTCAACAAGCGTCGACCCTCACAAGTACATATCGGCGCTTCGGGTGGACAGATGCAGTCCTTGTTCCTATCCTTGAAGAAATTTTTGACTATCCGGTCTTCCAAGGAGTGAAAACTGATGACACCGAGGCGGCCTCCATGCTCAAGTGCACGGAATGACGCTTCAAGCAATTCTTCCAGCCGGCTCAATTCTCCATTTACCGCGATCCTCAGGGCCTGAAAAGTCCGTGTCGCCGGGTGGATCTGTCCGTGGCGGTAAGCGGCAGGAACTGCCGATCCTACAAGGGAAGCCAAGGAGCCGGTGGTCTCTATTTTGCCACGAGCCCGTTCAAGCACGATTGCACGGGCAATACGTCGGGAAAAGCGCTCTTCGGCGTATTCATATATTAAATTGGCCAACTCCGTCTCGCCCATGCGGGCTATCAATTCCGCCGCGCTTGAACCCGTACTTGTATCGATCCGCATATCCAGCGGTTCGTCTCGTCTGAAACTGAAGCCGCGTCCGCTTTTTTCATAATGGAATAGGCTAACGCCCAAATCAATCAGGATCGTATCCGGTCTCTTGATTTCTCCTGGTAAATCCGCAAAGAAGTCGTGGGACCAACCGTTGTAGAAATGTATCCGGTCTCCGAAAGAGGCGAGCCGGTCCCGCGCACGCGCCAAGATCTGAGAGTCCGCATCCACGCCAATGATACGCAGCGCGGGATAGCGGGACAAGAATTCAAAACTATGGCCGCCTTCACCCAAGGTCGCATCGACCATGAGCTCGCCATCGGAGCGGGGCGCCAGCCAGGAAATGGTCTCCTCAAGCAATACCGGTGTGTGGACGATTTCCATGACGTCCCCCATCACAGCAATACCGAACCAAGTTCTTCCGCGGCTGCCTGGAACTCGGCTTCGTTTTCTTCCCAATAGACGCGGTATTGCTCCGCATCCCAAATTTCAACGTATTTTTCTATGCCCAGAATCACGCAATCCTTTGTCAAGGATGCAAATTCCCTCAGACTTTGTGGCACCGCCAATCTTCCGGCCTTGTCAATCTCGATTTCCTGGGCAGGTGCTATTATGCGCCGTTGAACCAGTCTTGCGCGTGCCTGGAAGGGGGAGGTGGTTTCCATGAGTTTTCTTGAAAGGGTTTTCCATTGTTCGGGGGGAAACAACCAGAGGCATCGGTCGATACCTTGGGTAAGAACCAGGAAATTTCCAGGTAGTTCCGAGCGGAGTCTGGCAGGAAGGCTCACCCTCCCCTTGTCATCTAATGTGTTCCGAAACTCACCCGTCAACAACTCCATTCCACTTTTTCCTATTTTCTCCCACTTTCTCCCACTAATCTACATTATTAACACGATAAATTCATCCGTCAATACACAATGGAAAATAAAACCGTGAATCAAAAAATGCATCATTGAAACTACTACACGTTCGTATAGATCATTGCCCTGCGCATTGCCTGTAAGGACAAAAACACGTTATCCTGATATATGCGCTTCGAAGAATATTTCATCATTTTTCCGGAGGGCGACGTACAGGAAATTTCCGGTCCCCTGCGGATCGGCGAACTTGTGGACCTGAACGGACGCAGCCTGCCCCTACCCTTGGCCGATACCAGGATAATTGCCTTCAAGGTAGCCGCTATCCGCATTCGGGAAGAACGCAACGCAACCGAACACTACCATCGGCTGGAGCTCGTCAGCGCTTCGGAGTTGAAAGCCCATGTCCGTCGCTGAGGGGATCGGTACCGCAAAGGAAAAAGGACTTCACGCCTCATTAAAAGCGCATTATTGCGGACCGGATGGAAAAATGGAAACAGAAATAGGTAATTATGTATGCGATGCCCAACGCGGGGATGGCGAAATCATTGAGGTCCAGACGGGAAATTTCGCCCCTGTCCGGGAAAAACTTATGACACTCGCCGGCATTTCCCGTATCCGCATCGTCCATCCCATTGTTGTTTCGCGTATCATCGATTTGTTCGACAAGGAGGGAAACCACGTCAGGACCAGGCGCAGCCCAAAAAAAGGATCCCAATGGGATCTTTTTCGGGTCATGGTAGGCGCACCCAAACTTCCGCTCACACCAAACCTGATTATCGAAGTGGTATTCGTCGAAGAAAAGGAAACCAGAATCGCGGACGGTCGCGGTTCCTGGCGGAGGGGAGGCGTAAGTATCGTGGAACGGGAGCTGCTTGCGGTACGTGAGAGCATACGTCTCGAAGGCACCGAATCTTTCCGCAGATTTCTGCCGGAAGGCTTGGAAGAATATTTTGGAACCACGGAACTGGCAATAGCATGTGCCATACGACAGGATCTGGCACGAAAGGTTCTCTATGTCCTAAGCAGAATGGGTCTCATCTTGCCAGCGGGAAAAAGAGGCAATGCGAAGCTCTACCGGGCATCACCCATCAACCCCATTCCTGAAAAATATTAAACTTTCGCTGGTAAGGATATACGTATCCTAGTTCCGGAACCTAGCTCGGAAAATAATTCTACTGATCCTTCGTGGGCTTCTACAATATTTTTTACGATCAACATTCCAAGGCCTGTTCCGCCCTTGCCGGAATTGGAAAAGAAAGGTTCGAATACCCTCGCCTGTACTTCCTTGCTCATCCCTTCTCCGGTGTCGGAGACGGTGAATATCAATTCATCGCCATCTCGCTCGGCAAGAACGTGTGCTTCCCCACCAGTAGGCATGGCCTTTCGAGCATTATCCAGCAGATTCAGAAGGACGCGGACAAATCGATCACCATCGACAACAATGGCGCCCCGAACCTTATCCTCCAACACCAGAACGATACCGGATTTCTGGAATTTATTTCCCATTCCCTCGGCTACCTGTTGAAAAAGGTTCTGAACCGTACACACACCTAGGGACAAGCGGATTTCTCCCCGTGAATAATCAAGAAATTCGGCGGCCAGCCGTTCCATCCGGAAGATTTCCGAACGCATCCGCACCATTCCGGAGTGCACGTCAACTGGTTTTTCTGCCGAATCATCTATCAATTCTGCAAGTGCCTTCATAACTGAGAGCGGATTGCGAATATCATGAAGTATGAGGGATGAGAATTTACCGATCGTAGAAAGCCGCTCGTTCCTCAAAGAATCGTTTTGTGCAGCCTTGAGTTCCGAGTAGGCCATCTCAAGACGGGCATTCTGTTCAGTAAGATCCTTTACAAAAGCCTCGTTTGAAGTTCTCAACATCAAGGAAATGGATTTCATTACGGATAAGGCTATCGAGACATTAGATCTGATCAAGGTATGGAATGCATCCCTCTCGATGGACAAAGCCAGGGTATCGGTGCGCGCAAGCAAGGTAGCGCTACGGGGAAGCTCATCGACAAGAGCCATCTCCCCAAAAAAATGGCCTGGACCGTGGGACGCCAAGAGCCTCCTCCTATGATCGCCATAGTCTTTCCACACATCAACCTCGCCATCCATTACGATATAGAATTTGTCCGCTGCTGCTCCTTCAACAAAGATGACCGAACCTTTCGCAAACTTTTCCTGAATGCATAACCGGGCAATGGAATCAATTTCGGATACATGCAATTTTTCGAGAAAATAGACACGTTTTAAAAAGGGGCTATACTCTGGAAGAGGTTCTTTTTCCATTCTCATCATTTTGAACTCCATTCTTATATTTTTCGTAAATAAAGAAGGCCGCCTTTCGGCGGCCACACTCAATAAAGGAAGAAAAACCGCATCCTACCAGGAATCAACCATATCGTCCGGATCCCTATTATCCTCGGCAAACAAGTCAGCGACGGCCCTAAGATCATCCAGATATAGGTAATAACTTCCGAATGCTTCCATAGGATCGCAATCAATCTTAAAACCGATTACTTTGATACCCATGTGGTTGTTGTAGTGGTAGTTGCGTTGCACAATACCACTCTGCCCATCCGGACTCTGGGGCGGAATGGCGACAGTAAGCTTTTTCCAACCCTGGAAGTTTAGTTTACCCATGAAAAGTTCGTACTTCCTGCCAAAAAAATCCTGTACAAGGATATTCAGGTTGTGATTATAGTTTCGTCCCACAACCCAGACGGAAATCGTCTTGGTTATTCCCTCAATCGGGATGGGTCGTACCGGATAAACCGTAAAATCCGAATATCCCCTGCGCAGATAGTCAACACGGGTACCAAGCACGTACTTATCCGGAATATTGAGGTCTTTCTCCTCTTCCACCGGGACTTTTCCAGCCGGACTTCCTTCAAAGAGACGCGTAGTGGTATACCCGTCATCATTCGACATATTCGAAAGCCAAAACCCGGCATTCTCGAATTTATCTACCGAAATTTCCTTAAGCTTCTGCTGTGCGGAATCTACACCGACTTTTTCCGGATCCGGTGTTCCAAGTTCAGCATCCTGCGCAAAAATACCTGCTGCAAGTAATGAGAAGGCGACAGCGACGAAGGCTCGTTTCATGAATGTCTCCTTAATGCCTTATTTCGAAGATCCGGAGCTCCAAAGCTCCTGGACGCGTTCGGTATCGGCAAGCTCATCGCCGTCGAACAAGGATTCGAAGGTATCGGTAAGCACTTTAAGCTGATCAAAATAAATCTGAAAGTTATCCACTCTTTCAGTCGGTCTTGTCCAGATGCGGAACTTGACGACAGAGAGTGCCTGCATCTTGGGCAAGGTGCGCTGGGACCGGGGAATATTGTCCGGCACGTTGACCCGCAGGTTCTTCCAACCTTCGAAGTTGAGATCACCGAGCTGTATTATATGTACAACTCCCTTAAAATCCCTTAGATATGCTTCCATATAATAGTTGAAGTTCGAACCCCAAACCCACAGATCCAGACCGCGGACACGACCGGGAATAGGAATTTCGGCGGGATCGTCACCTTCCTTGGCGTCCTTCGCCATGGGAAACACATCTATCCAGTTGTAACCCTTCCGATCGAAACGGCCCCAGACGCCAAGGGCTTTCAGATCCTTCGCATCCTTGTTGGAACCATGCAAGGCAGCTGGCCAGGCTGGAATGTAGGATACTTTTGGAAAAGCATCCTCATCGTTCTTTGTCGCGAACTTACTGGCGGCGAGATTCCAGACGTAATTGGAGTCGCCATCGAAACTCTCAAGTACTCGGGATTCCAGATTTACAGTCTTTTCGTCCGCGTGGACGGAGAGGACCGCAATACATGTCGAGATCACGAGGCAAGCAGCTTTGAAACCGCCGTGTTTCATCCCATACTCCTTTTGCCGAACATCGCGGATTCGAGGTCGGTCTGATTATATTTCCTTGACTATGCTTTGTCAAACGCTCAAAAGGAAATACCGCTCATCATTCGTCTGCTTTTTCACGGTATGGATGATTTAGCCATCATTCTCAGCGCTTTCGCAAGACCCGGAACGCTGTTTCCGGCTGCTGTAAGAATAAATCCTGAAGGGGAAAGATCCACATTCCTTTTCCCCACCACCCGCAGGAAGGCTCCGGCCGCCAGGGAATAGGGGGAATCATCTATCAATAGAAGGACCGATGGGTCCGCGAGCCCGGGATCAATCCAGGAAAATACGATTCTTGGAATGGAGATCCACGCGTTGGAGGGCAAGCCCATCGAAGGGGACCCATCGACCAGGATCGAAATATTCTCTGCCGAAACGGGCAGGGTATCGCCAGGGCGAAGGAAAAGTGGCTCGGCGTTGGACCCCGAAGAGGCAAGTCCTGCGCTGAATGCCGAACTCGCCTCATCCATCGACTTGTTGAAGGATGAACCTAAACGGACAGCCGGACGGCCCTGTTTTGGCATTAATCCGGCAATCATCCCGGCTCGATACAGATCTTTCTCACGGTCGGGACCAAAAAAGATCAGTGCCGGCTCTTCGTTACCTGCTACTGTCCGGCCATCATCGGCCCTCGCCGGGGCTCCGACTTCAGGCCGATCACCAATGACAAATACTTTTCGCTCAGGAAAACGCGCTGAATAAATGCGGGCCCCCGCAAGATAGCGGTCGGGAAAGAGCACACCTGCAGGCTGCTTCCCCCCACCAGCAAATTCAGCCGCATCCGCAGCGGCTTCGGCCGAAGCCGACGAGGCGACCATTGCAATGCGGACCGGCCTCAGCAACTCGAAGGAGCTCATGAGGCGGGCATTGGCTGCCCGACGTTCTCCATACAGGGTCTCGAAGGCATCGTCGCTCACGATCACCAAAGGAAGACGCAGTACATAAAAGGAGGCTACTCCGAGAAGGATCATGACTAATGAAAGTATAAAAACAGTGTTGACGCGCAAAAAGGAAGGAACCTGCTGATATTGCTCGGAATTTACCATCATAAATACCTTAGTCCCGACAGGATTGGAGGTCAAGCACCCGGAATCGCAGGGCAGCAACGCCTCGCCCAAGCGTACTGGCCGCCTTGACCAAGCAGGCCGGGACGCATAGAATCGGGTCAACCTAATCGAACCATAAGGAGTGTCCCCATGACCAGCTATAAGGAACTGGGCCTCGTAAACACCGTAGAACTTTTCAAGAAAGCGGTGGCCGGTGGCTACGCGATTCCTGCCTACAACTTCAACAACATGGAACAAATGCAGTCGATTATCCAAGCCTGCGTGGAAACCAAGTCCCCCGTCATCCTACAGGTCTCGTCAGGTGCGCGCAAATACGCAAATCAGACCCTACTTCGCCACATGGCACACGGGGCTGTCGAATATGCCCACGAACTGGGGTACGACATTCCCATCGTGTTGCACCTGGACCATGGTGACAGTTTCGAGTTGTGCAAGGATTGCATCGAGACCGGTTTTTCCTCGGTCATGATCGATGGATCCCACTTGTCTTACGATGAAAATGTCGCGCTTACCAAAAAAGTATGCGAATTCGCCCATTCCCGAAAGGATTATGTTTCGGTCGAAGGCGAACTGGGCGTTCTGGCAGGAGTCGAGGATGATGTTTCCGCCGAACACAGCAATTATACCCAGCCGGAGGAAGTTGAAGACTTCGTCAAGAAAACCGGCGTCGATTCGTTGGCCATTTCAATAGGAACCAGTCACGGGCGCACGAAATTCAAACCCGAGCAGTGCACGAAAGACGCCAACGGCATCCTTATTCCTCCCCCTCTCCGCTTCGACATTCTTGAAGCCATCGAGAAACGGATCCCCGGCTTCCCGATCGTCCTGCACGGTTCGTCATCGGTTCCGGTTGAGTACGTCAGGATGATCGAACAGTTTGGCGGCGTGATGAAGGATTCGGTAGGCATCCCCGAAGGACAGCTCCGCCGTGCTTCCAAGAGCGCCGTTTGCAAGATCAATATCGACTCCGACGGCCGATTGGCCATGACCGCCCTGATACGCAAGGTTTTTGCCGAAAAGAAGGACGAATTCGATCCGCGCAAATATCTGGGTCCGGCCCGTGACGAGCTTAAGAAACTATACATGCACAAAAACGTGGATGTGTTGGGTTCTGCCGGTCACGCCTGATCAAATGCCACGGGTCATCCTCTAAAAGGGGCTGATGCCGACGCGGAAATAAAAGCCCCTTGCCATCCGGTGCAAGGGGCTTTTATTTCCGCTTGCCCGATCTTCAGGCTTGGGGGATCCCTTCGTGAATTTCGGACTTCCTGCTTTTCAGGACTGAACGAATTCGGAGGATCAGGGGAGTCTCCAGTACCATGGCTCCTATCAGTGTGACCGAGGCTCCTGCAAGACCCATCCAGAAACGGTGTGTGATAAAGCCCCAGGGAGCGACGCTCGCCGAAAAGGAAAAAGCAATCAATCCCAAGGCTCCTGCGAGGATTGGCAAGTTTCTTATTGCCCCCAAGGCCTTGATACATACCTTGAGGGAAAGCAGGAGTGCCGCGCTTAGGACAGGGACAAGCACCAGGTTAACCGGATCGGGGATGGCACTCCATTCCAGCGTACGGATGGCGAAAACCGGGACCAACCATGCAAACGAAAAATTCAGAATTTCTTCGGTGTCCGTCGCTTCACGCCGGGCATTCCTGTGATACAAATATTTTTTCAACAAGAAATATGCCATAATGGGCATGATTACAATCATGAAGGGACCGAACAGGACTTGGGCAGCGAGGGCATCGAGTCCAAACCCGCGGGGAATCCAAAACCGGCCGATAATGCGTCCAAAGAAAGAAACGGCACTGCCCAAGACGAAGCCCGAAGATACTCCTTTCCAGGACATCGTACCACCTGCCAGTGTGACCAGGGAACGGCGGAATAGGGCGAATATTGGTATAAAAAGGAAGCTGAACATGCTCATGAAGGGAAGGTAGCATGGGAACCAAGCGGCCGCAAGGGCATTGACGGTTACCACGGGCAAGCCAATAAGGGAGGGCCGCTTTTCTTCCCTACTGGACATGGGCAGCAAACCTTTGATATAGTTACTGATAAGTTGTCGGCGCTCGCCCCGTTGCGCCCATGACGAACGAGGAGGTCAGTTGGCGGACAAGGATTTGCGGATCAATGAACAGATCCGTGTGCGTGAGGTTCGTCTCATAAGTGACGACGGCGAGCAACAGGGTATACTTCCCACGCTCGAAGCACTTCGGATGGCTAAGGAACAAGCTTTGGACTTGGTGGAAGTCGCCCCTCAGGCGGTTCCCCCTGTCTGCAAGATATTGGACTACGGCAAGTTCAAATTCGAAAACGAGAAAAAAGTTCGGGACTCCAAAAAGAAACAGAAGCTCCTGAAGCTCAAGGAAATCCGGATGCAACCCAAGATCGATGATCACGATCTGGATTTCAAATCGAAGCATGTCCGCGACTTTCTGGCTGAAGGCAACAAAGTGAAGGTAACGGTCCGTTTTCGCGGCCGTGAACTCGCTCATACCGAACTCGGACTGGATGTCCTTAAGGATGTCCTCAAGCGGATCGAAGGCGATTACGTAATGGACAAACCCCCCGCGATGGAGGGTCGTTTCATGTCCATGGTACTGAGCCAGAAGGTCAAGAAATAACGAGAGGGAAGGCGTCATGCCCAAAATGAAGACGAAGAAAAGCGCCGCGAAGCGTTTTTCATTCACCGGCACCGGCAAGGTCAAATACAAGAAGCAAAATCTTCGGCATATTCTGACCAAGAAAACAAGCAAGCGGAAACGCGGCCTCCGAAAAGGCGGAATTCTTTCCGACCACAACGTGCCGGTTATCAGGAAACAACTTTTACCCTACGGTTGATGAAGGAAGGTTCTTATGTCCAGAGCAGTAGACGGTACCCGTAGAAAGGACCACCGTAAAAAGATCCTCAAGCTGGCGAAAGGCTATTGGGGACGCAGGCACTCCAATTTCAAGGTAGCAAAAGACGCGGTCGCAAAAGGTCTTTCCTACGCTTACCGCGATCGTCGTGACCGAAAAGGTGATTTCCGCCGTATGTGGATCATCCGCCTCAACGCGGCATGCCGGGCTGAGGGGCTTTCATATTCCCGCTTCATCGACGGCCTCGCGAAAGCAGGAATAGTGATGGATCGCAAGGCGCTTTCCAATCTCGCCATTCAGGATCAAGCCGCGTTCAAGGCTGTCATCGAGAAGGCGAAAGCCTCTCTGGGAGCTTAAAGGATGATTACTCTCGAGCAAGTCAGGCTTCTGGAATCGAAGGTTATCAAAACCCTCGATTACGTAAAGACGGTTTCCGCTGAAAACAATCAATTACGGGATAAGTTGGACGCGTATCGAAGCCGCATAGACGAACTCGAGACTATTGTCCTTGCGTTCAAGGAAGATCAGGGCCGGATCGAGGCGGGAATAATTTCCGCCTTGGATCGGCTGAACCAATTCGAAGATGCCATTGAACTAGGCTTGGCAGAGACGGTCGCTATTGAAAAAATTGAATCCGTATCCCCTATTGTCGTTTCGGAAATGGTGGTCGCGGAGGATTCCGGCATGGAACCGGAAATTTTCGATGAGGTGACAGAACCAGAACAAAGCCTTGTTCCGGAAGAAAATGACCAAGTGGTAAAACCCGCCGAATTGGATATTTTCTAGGCCCCGTATATGCCGAAGGGCACCTTACGCATCGATATGTTGGGGACTTCTTTCGTCATCAAGGCGGATGAAGACGAGTCCTATTTATTCAGGGTCCTTCAATCCTGGCAAAAAACAGTAGAGGATACAAAAGCAAATACCGGCTTGTCGGATCCCCTTAAAATAGCTATCGTTGCGGGTTTGCTCGTCAGTGACGAACTAATGAAAACCAAAATCAGCGCAACCCACCCCGAAGATTTTGAAACAGAACGAATCGCCCTCGATTTGATCGCACGCATAGACGAAACTCTCGCAGACTAATTGGACTTGCATCCCTATCAAGGGGCCGTATACAATCCAAATATGCATAGCATCTACGCTTTACGCAACTCCATACGATCCTACGATTGGGGATCGGACGCGATGATTTCATCCCTTCTTGGTCAATTCAATCCCCCAGGGGTACCACAAGCCGAATTGTGGATGGGAGCCCACCCTGGAGCTCCCTCGATGGTAGTCCTGGACGATGCGCTTATTCCCCTGCACAAGCTTATAGCGCAAGACCCCGTAACCATGCTGGGAGCGGCTTCCGTAGATGCCTATGGTCCTTACCTTCCATTCTTGTTCAAATTGTTGGCAGCGGCAAAACCTTTATCGATCCAGGCCCATCCGAACCTTGTCCAAGCCAGGGAAGGTTGGGACCGAGAAAATGCTGCCGGTATCCCTTTGGGTTCCGCAGAGCGTAATTATAAGGATCCCAACCATAAACCAGAAATTCTCTGTGCACTTACTCCTTTCCGGGCGATGTGCGGTTTTCGTCCCCCCACCGAAATATACCGGCTTTTTGGTGAATTTTGCACCGGCGGAGGAAGGACCGGGAGCATCCTCGACACGGTTCGCCAGGCCGTCTCCTCATCAGGAAATAGCGGACAAGACATTGCCTGGAGCCTGAAAAATTTCTTGCGAACGCTTTTCAGTATCCCTCAGCCCGATCGCACAGTCGTCGTAAGCTTTGTGCGGAAGCGTGCCAAAAACCTGTATGACCTGGGCGATAAGGAAAAAGGGTTGTGGCGCATGGTGGAAGACTTCGCAAAAGCATATCCGTCGGATCCTGCGGTTCTGGCCCCCCTGTACCTGAATACCCTCGAACTTGCACCGGGAGAGGCTGTCTATCTGCCCGCCGGGGTCCTCCATGCCTATGTTGAAGGGTTTGGTATCGAGTTGATGGCTAATTCGGATAATGTGCTCCGAGGAGGGCTAACCAGCAAGCATGTAGATTTAGGAGAGCTCGAGCGGGTATTAAGATTCGAAGCTTGGGCTCCTCAACTTCTTTTGCCAGAAAAAGATGGTAAATCTAGCGGCGGATTCTACCCTACTCCGGACGGTGAATTCACCTTGCGAACGATGCACAGCGTGGACAGGAATCAGGAATTAAGGCTGCCACAGAATTGTCCCCAGATCGTGCTGGTTGCCGAAGGAGCTTTCCGCATTGAAGCCGCTGAAAACAATGGGTTTGAATTGACTAAAGGGGATTCGGTGTTCGTCTCCGCCCACTGCCTGGATCCGATCCTGCGTGGTCAAGGCACAGTTTGGATGGCATCGACAGGACTGTGGAAGGGAACACATCATAAATGAGGATTTGGGTGGATGCCGATTCCTGCCCGCGTCCGGTACGGGATATCGTGCTACGAGCCTGTGCCCGCACCAAGATCGAAGCGGTCTTTGTGGCGAATAAACCGGTCTCAGGGCTTGCGGATTCCAACGCACGCTTCATTCTATGCCCAGCCGGGGCTGACATAGCCGATGACGTAATAGTATCGGATGCAAAAAAAGGGGATCTGGCGGTCACCCGGGACATCCCCTTGGCAGCACGGCTCGTAGAGGCAGGGATCCTTGCCCTGAACGACAGGGGAACCATCTATACCACAGAAAACGTCCGCGAACGACTCTCCATCCGGAATTTCATGATGGAGCTCAATTCCCAAGGGATTGCACCGGACCGGTTATACGGGTATGGGAAGAAAGAGTTGAAGGCCTTTGCGGATGGTTTCGACAAGGTACTCGCCAGACTTCTGAGGGAGCAGGGAAGCTCACGAACATAAGACCGCGAAAAAAGGACAAGGAGCCTGGCGGTCTTATGATCGCGCAAGTGGTATAAACGTAAAAATCCTGCCCCCGACAGACTCCTGGAGCTCAGCCCTCCGCCTCGGGATAGAGGGCATGAATCTGCTTTATGTTCGGCAAAATCTCAAAGAATATTTCCACGATTTCCGGGTCGAATTTCTTACCCGCCGAATTACGGATTTCGTCGTAGACGTCCTGCTCGCTCCAGGCTTTCTTGTACACCCGCTTGGATGAAAGGGCATCAAAAACATCCGCGACTGCTACGATGCGCCCGCCTAACGGAATCTCTTCGGCCTTCTTGCCCAAAGGCTTGCCGTTTGCCCCGGTTTTGAGGGCATCTCCGGTCATGATGTTTATCCAGCCAGGATAACCAGTACCGTCCCAATTCTCATGATGGGTCAACGCGACATCAGCTGCTATTAAATCCAGGGGAGATTGGGGGTCATCGAAGAGGCGGGCACCGAAATAGGTATGGGCTTGCATGATTTCGTATTCGTCATCGGTGAAACGGGAGGGTTTCTTAAGAATGAGATCGGAAATGGCAACTTTCCCTACATCGTGCAACATGGCGGCTATTTTGAAGGTATCCCTCGTCTTTTCACGCTCCGCTTCCGGTAGATGTCGCCGGAAGGCCCAGCGGTCATAGATTTCTACCGCATAACCTGCCACCCTATTCACGTGGGCTCCGGTTTCCTTGGGATCCCGCAACTCCGACATTTTTATCATGCGAAGGATCATTGCGCGGGTCATATAGGCACGCTGCAAGGCGACAGTGGCATTGGCAGCAAAATGGGAGATCAACAGCTCGTCTTCCTTGCCGAAGGGTATGGAACGACCACCCGAATCCCGAGCGTTGATTACCTGTATTACTCCGAGAAGTCGGCCATCGGATGTCTTCAGGGGCACAGTAAGGTTCGAACTTGTCTTATACCCGGAAATGCGGTCAAAGGAGGTGTTGAACGAATAGGAAGCGCCTTCAGGTATGGCGTATACATCCGGTACATTCACGAGGGTACCGGTAAGGGCACAATAACCGGAAATGGTTTTCTCGCTTATCGGAACGGTAAAGACCGAATAGATAAGTTTTTGCCCCGGTGGTAATTCTTTTTGCTTGGTGTCGTTCTGGGCGTACTTTATTATCAGGCGCTCAGCTTCTTTCACGTAAATCGAACCGGCATCGGCATGTACAACCTTGCGGGCTTCCAGAAGGATGCGCTCGAGCAATAAATCCAAATCCTGTATCTGATTCAGTTCCGAATCTATCTGGATTATGGATTCAAAGTCGGTCCTTCCTTCGGTATCCCCCATTGTTCGATTCAGTCCTTTTTTCCGGTTAATTTGATCAGATGATATCCAAACTGTGTCTGGACTACATCGCTAACCGAACCCTGGGACATTCGTTTGACCGCTGACTCGAAAGCAGGAACCATTTTACCCGTACCAAACCACCCAAGATCCCCGCCACTGGATTTGGAGGGACAGGTTGAATTTTCCCGGGCAAGACTTTCGAAGGAAGCACCCTGTTTTATCCGTTTGAGCAGCTCCAAGGCTAAAGCCTTATCCTTGACAAGTATGTGGCTGGCTCTCCATTCCATGCATGCACTCCTTTACCGAGTACGTATAAATATATACTATTTCGGCACAAGCTTTATTCTAGCACATATAGTATTGTCATACACCGGCCCATTAAAGCAAGCGCCGGAGAGTTTGGAATTCGGAGAAGAATATGAACTTTCGTAAATTTACCGGTAATTCCCTAATTCTGCTGGGGGTTCTGAATATTCTCAATTTTTACTCTCCCCGGCCCATACCAACAGTAGGCGTATCAGCCTTCATTTTTGGTGCCATTTTCATAATCGCCGGCTTATTTGTGCGTGCCGAGCGCAATCCGGAGGGCAGAATAGATTGGAAACGCCTTTTTTCCGTATTCAGAACCAATTACATTCCAAAGAGGAATAGTAACGGAACCAGTAAAAAAGAACATGTCGACCATAATCCCATGCTGGCCGTGCTGGTGATTAAACTTGCATCGGAGCGAAAGGGGAAACTGACCATAGCGCAGACTGCCATGGATCTGGATTCCCCGCTGGAGGATACCGAAGCAGCCCTCGATGAATGCGTATCGCGCGGAAGCGCGTACATGGATATCGACCAGGAAACCGGCATTGCCAGATACCGGTTTCCGGAATTCGAAGAACGCGGAAAAACCTGAAATAAAACCTTAGGTATGGATGGCACGACCTTCGACCGCGAGGGCTGCTTCCTTTACAGCTTCCGAGAGCGTCGGATGGGCGTGGATCATCGAGAAGATGTCCTGGGGCAGCAATTCCGAGCTTTTCGCCAATAACAATTCATGTATGAGTTCCGTGGCCTCGGGTCCGACGGCGAAAGCTGAAAGTATCGCACCTGTCCCTGGATCCGTAAGAATTTTTACAAAACCTTCGGACTCGTCAATGGCTACCGCTTTTCCGACACCACGGAAGGGAAAGGATGCCATATTAAATTGTATACCGGACGCTTTCAACACTTCCTCACGCAAACCGAAACCCGCAACTTGGGGTTCACAATATACGGCGCTGGGAATCAAGCCAAGATCTACCCGACGAGGTTGGGGTGAAGCGTGTGATCCGGACTCAGGAGTTTGCTTACCCAAGATTGAGGCGATTCGTTCCGCGACGATTTCGCCTTGGGCGGAAGCGACGTGCGCCAATTGGGGTTCGCCCTTGACGATATCTCCTATGGCATACACTCCGGTAGCGGAAGTCTCGTAGTAATCGCCCACCTCGACAAACGAGCGATCCAGAGCGACGCCTATTTCTTCCAGCCCCAATCCGGCGATATTAGGGCTACGGCCTATCGAGACAAGGACGGCATCAGCTTCAAGTCGGGCATCGGGAGTGGCCGAACCGGCGGTACCGAGCGAGAGCACAAGCGGTGAACCATCCGTACTTCCCCTATCCAGCGAAAAGGCCTTGGTCCCGACAAGAAATTTAACCCCCCTACGTTCAAAGGCCTTTCCTGCAACTGCAGCCGCTGCGGAATCTTCCATGGGGAGAATCCGCTCCAACATCTCAACCACCGTAACCTCAACCCCAAAAGCATTCATGATGAAGGCGAATTCCATCCCTATGGCACCCGCTCCCAGTATGGCCAGGCGTCGGGGAAGTTTCTTGAGCATCAAGGCACCTGTAGAGGATAGAACCCGCTTCTCGTCGAATTCAAAACCCGGAACTTCCCTTGGACGGGAGCCTGTTGCCACTACGACTGCAAACGAACTGATTCGACGTTCGCCACCGGCGTTAAGGGCAATGGAGACCTCATGGGCACCGGTCAAACGGGCTGTACCGGCAATGGTTTCAACTTCGTTCTTTTTCAGCAGGAATTCCACACCCTTCGACAGCTTCTCGGCCGCCTTGCGGGAAAACGCCTGTATGCCACCGTAATCGAAGGCAGAAAGATCAGCCTTTACTCCATAGGCTGCGAGTTCATGCAAAGCGTTGAATTTCGAAGCCCGGTCGATAAGTGCCTTCGAAGGGATGCAACCAATGTTGAGGCACACACCCCCCACTTTTTCCTTTTCGACAAGAGCCACACGTAGGCCCAATTGGCGAGCCCTTATCGCGGCCACATAGCCGCCGGGACCTCCGCCTATAAACACAAGATCAAAATCGTATGAACTCACCATCGGACTCCCTTTCAGAGCAAAGCACGGGAAGGTTCTTCAAAAAAAGCCTTCAGGTCGCGCAGGAATGCCGCGCCCACGGACCCGTCTATTACACGGTGATCGCAGGAGAGTGTCGCGCGCAGCATGGAACGAATGGCCATTTCATCATCGCCTCTGGCGGAGCGACGGACTACAGGTTCCTTCGCGATGGCTCCAAGAGCCAATATCGCGCTTCCTGGTGGATTAATTATGGCGGTGAATTCCTCTACGCCCCAGGCTCCAAGGTTGGAAATGGTAAAAGTCGCCCCCTCATAATCCTCGGGTTTAAGTCCACCGGCCTTTGCTTTTGAGATGAGTGCCCGGAACTCCTGTTCCATCTCTTCCAGTCCCTTGTTCGCACAATCCCTAACCACGGGTGCAATCAACCCTTCGGGCAAGGCTACTGCCAAGGCGACATCCACACTCTTCCGGTATTCAATGGTCGTTCCTTTCCAGGAAGAGTTGATATCGGGGTTGCGGACTATGGCTGCGGCGGAAAGTTTTGCGAATAGGGTGTTGAGAGAAATTTTAGATCCCTCGTCCCGTCCTTCATTAAGGGCCGAGCGTAGGGAGAGCAGACGATCGGCCTCAATAGCGGACCGCAGGAAAAAATGGGGAGCATCATGCAGGGAATCGCTCAGGCGTTTGGCAACTACCGCGCGGATGCGTCCGACCGGCACGGATCTGTCGGCCAATTTTTCCCTTTTTACTTCAACCTTGCCCTTTGAAGCCAAGGATTGTGGCAAAATCGTACCCGGCACCAACTCTTCCACTTTTCTGGAGATAGCCCCTGCCATCAAGGCTTCCACATCCCGCTTGATGACACGTCCGGCAGGACCGGAACCCGGGATGGAACGTACATTGATACCTGCTTTGTGGGCCAGCACCCTGGCAAGGGGCGAAGACGGAGGCATACCTGGCGGCAAGGACGGCAAGGTGCCCACAGGAAGGGATGTAGAACCCTGTGGACTGGATGCAACCGCAGCGGTGGGTGCCGGGGTCACATCCACAGGATCCGATGCTACCGGAACCGCAGCAACAGCCGATTTTACCGGGATGCCGGCGACTGAAGGTACGCCAGCCACTGAGAGTGCGCCGGTAGTTGCAGTAATACCGGCCAGAAGCGAGGCAATATCCTCGCCCGGCTTGCCCACTACCGCGATGAGGTCCCCCACCGCAGCCTTCTCGCCCTCGGCTTTTACTATTTTAAGCAAGGTGCCCGCTACGGACGATTCATAATCCATGACGGCCTTGTCGGTCTCAACCTCGCACAGGACCGAGCCCTTTTTTACTTCCGTGCCTTCCTTGAATTTCCAGACAGCGATGGAACCCTCCATCATTGTAGGCGATAACGCCAGCATCAATATTTTTTCAGCCATGCCTTACTCCAAGTATAGGACGCGTTTCGCGGCTGCGACGATCTTTTCGACATTCGGCTGGGCGGCAAGTTCCAGTCTGTGGTTGTACGGCATGGGAACATCCTCCGAGGCGACCAATTCAACGGGTGCATCGAGCCTGTCGAACAAATTCCTTGAAATGAGGTACGCGACATGACTTCCGACGCTGGCGAAGGGCCAAGCCTCATCCACCACCACAACCCTATTGGTTTTTCCAGCCGACGCATAGATCGTCTCGGTATCCAAGGGTCGCAAACTGCGAAGGTCTATCACTTCCGCATCCACGCCCATTCCTTGCAGGACCGCGGCAGCATCCAGGCAGGCCCGTATGGGTTTGGAAAAACTGATAAGGGTGAGGTCCTTTCCGGGTCTGCGGATATCCGCCTTTCCTATAGGAACGAGGAATTCGGCATCCGGAACCTCTCCGGTCATGCCATACATCATTTCCGATTCGAGCACGACCACCGGATCATCGTCCCGGATGGCGCTTTTTAGCAGGCCATAGGCATCTGCGGGGGAAGCTGGCGCTATCACCTTCAGGCCGGGTATATGGGCCCAGTATGAGGCGAAGGATTGGGAATGCTGGGCTGCCAGATATTCTGCAGGACCATTTGGACCACGGAAAACGATGGGCATTTTGAAGCGGCCGCCGGTCATATAACGCATCTTGGCGGCGTTGTTCACCACCTGGTCCAAGGCAAGCAGGGCAAAATTATGGGTCATCCATTCGATGACCGGCCTCAAGCCAGCCTGGGCAGCGCCAACGCCTATACCCGTGAAGCCCAATTCGGTTATGGGTGTGTCGATGACCCGTTTAGGTCCGAATTTGGCAAGAAGGCCTTTGGAAACCTTATACGCACCATCGTATTCCGCGACTTCCTCACCCATCAGGAACACTGCCGGGTCGCGGGTCATCTCCTCGTCGAGGGCACGGTTGAGGGCTTCACGGTATGTAATGAGGGCCATACTTACCTCCCTTCCAGTGCTGCGCGCGGATACGGCCCCGCGTATACGTCATCGTAGAGAACAGGCAGACTGGGTTCAGGGCTGGACTCCGCGAAGGCCACAGAATCTTCCACTATCGCATCAATTTCTGCCTCCATAAGCTCCACTTCCTTCTTGCTGATCTGTTTTTCTTTCTCCAGCCTTTCCTGGAATGATTGTATGGGATCCTTGTTGCGGTATACCTCCACTTCATCCTTGGAACGGTATTTCTGGGGATCACTCATGGAATGGCCCTTGTACCGGTAGGTTTTCACCTCCAGGAACACTGGCAAGCCGTTACGTGCTGATTCGGCGGCTTCCTTGAAGGCTTCGTGGACAGCAAGCACATCCATACCGTCCACCTGTTTTCCGGGTATGCCATAACCTGCGCCCATCACTGAAAAATCGCTTACCGATGAGACGCGTTTCCAGCTTGTACCCATACCGAACTGGTTGTTCTCGCACGCGTAGATTACAGGCAATTCCCAAATCTTGGCCATATTGAGGCTTTCGTGGAAAGCGCCTTGGTGGATGGCTCCATCCCCGAAGAAAACCACTGTCACCCCTCCGTCTGCCCGATATTTCTGGGCAAAAGCCACGCCGGTGGCAATGGGGATCTGGGCTCCGACGATTCCGTTACCACCCAGAAAATGACGCTTCTCGTCGAACAGGTGCATCGACCCGCCTTTCCCGCGGGAGGAACCGGTAATCTTGCCGTACAGCTCGGCCATGATTTCCTTGGGCTCCATGCCGCAAGCCAAGGCATGCCCATGATCCCGATAGCCGGTGAGTACATAGTCTTTAGCCATATCAAGGGCTGAGACCGTCCCCACCGCTACGGCTTCCTGGCCGTTGTACAGGTGGCAGAATCCGCCAATTTTTCGCAAGCCGTACATCTGCCCTGCTTTTTCCTCAAAACGGCGGATGCGGATCATCTCGTAGAGCAGTTTTCGCTGAAATTCCTTGTGGTATGCCATATCCTATTCCGCCTTTGCCCGATGCCGTTCATTCCGCATGGGGAAAAAACAGGAAAGTTCCTTGATTTCGGTCTCCACGACGATGATGTTTTTCGCGTCGGGATTCACCCGCCAAAAGATCTGCAGGTTCGGACCGATGGCCTCCAGAACCTCCGCCTTCGCCTGGGGGTCGTCCACCAGGGTAGCAGTCCCGATAACGGAAAGAACCTCATCAAGAACCCTGCTCTGGAAGAACCATTCGACCCCGGGTTTTGCACGTATATGCGCGGCCTTTCCCGAATCCGGAGCAGTGGCGACGTACAGGAAACCTTTTCGGCCGCGCAGCACGACTGGTGTCATCCAACGGCTTCGCGGGTAACCATCAGCATCGACGGTGGTAAGGATGCCCACCTTGGATGCTTCCACCAATCGATCAAGCCTGCCTAGAAGTTCATTAAAATCCATCAACGAGTTCCTCCCTGGAGCGACTCCCGGATAAAAAGACTTACATGATAACTGTAGAAGAACCCGAGGTCGAATGCAATCACCCATATATATTACTTATTTAGTTTTATAGAGGCAACAAAGTACGATAAAGGCTGGTTGAGGGAGATCTGAAGGGGGTGGCTGATGCTTTATCCGTAGATCAGGCGGCGAATCTGTCGTAGGGAGAGTGGCTCTGCGCTGAAACGCCTTTGTGCCATTTCGCGGGAAATAATCTGATAAATAGCATCATTGGACAAACCCTGACGTTGTAGCCGGATATGCCGCGAGCGGACCCATTCCTCAATGGTGTCTCCATAGGCAAGAAAGGTCTCCTCAACGACACGTTCGGCAAGGACCGGGTCCATACCGTAAGCATCAACCAGACGCGAAACAAGTTGTCTGTCGATTCCGGGAGCTTCATCTTCGGCCAGGAATTGCATGGATGAAGTATGCAATTCCTTACGCCTTATACGCAAGCGGGAAAATCCTCAATCTGCCCATTTTCGGGCAGAAAAAAGGGTTACCCACGAAAACTTCGTGGGTAACCCTTAGGTACGATGTACGGAACAACGCTCCGTTACAGCCTGAACAAAAGATCCTCATAGGTCGGGAATGGCCAGAAATCCTTGGCTACCAGCTTCTCGATCATATCGGCGCGTGAACGAACGCCGCCCATCTGGACATAGACTTTTTCCCGGTAAGCCTTGGCCTGCGCAAAGGCATCTTCGATATCCTGTGCCTCCCCCAGCACCTTTTCTAGCTTATCCGTCTCCTCATACAGTTCGGCCGTAAGCTCTGCTATGCGCTTGGCGCGTTTTTCCTGGGGTGCGCTCGCCGCTCCTATGCCTGCCAGTGAAGAAGCTGCCCGGGCGAGGGAATCCGCAAAGGAGGTGGCCGCTGGGAAAATATAGCGCTTGACCATATCCACCATCAAACCGGCTTCGATATTTATCTGCTTGGAGTATTTCTCCAGATAGATGTGGTAGCGGCTCTCGACCTCGGCTTTGGTCAATACCTTGTGATCTTCAAACAGGGCAATGGTATCGCTCGCCACCAGGATGGGGAGTACGTCGACGGTTGCCCGGATATTCGGCAACCCACGGCGTTCAGCTTCCCTTACCCATTCCTCGGAATAGCCATTGCCATTGAATACGACACGGCGATGTTTGGAATAGGATTCCTTGATGAGCATTTGTATGGCAGCATTCTTATCGCCCGCCTTCTCAAGCTTGACGGCAAATTCCGACAGGACTTGGGCGACAGCGGTATTCAGATACGTGTTCGGCGTCGCGATGGATTGGGAAGAACCGACCATGCGGAACTCGAACTTGTTTCCTGTGAACGCAAAGGGGCTGGTACGATTTCGGTCAGACACGTCCATGGGCAGGCTTGGCAGGCTAGTGACCCCGAGTTTGATCTGGCCTGCACCTTTCTTGGCGTGTGAGGTACCATCCGCAATGTCGTCAAGAATTTCACTTAAGGGACCACCGAAAAAAATGGAAATGATGGCAGGAGGGGCCTCGTTAGCGCCCAGGCGATGGTCGTTTCCCGCAGTCGCGGCTGAAGAACGGAGCAGCAAGGCGTAGCGATCGACAGCTTCCACTACCGCGGCAGCGAAAAGCAGGAATCGCGCGTTGGATGCAGGATCGTCACCGGGTTCCAGCAGGTTGATACCATCGTCGGTTGCGATGGACCAGTTATTATGCTTTCCCGAACCATTCACACCGGCGAAAGGCTTCTCGTGCATGAGGGCTTCCATACCGTGACGGCGAGCAACTTTCTGGATGGTCTCCATAACCATTTGGTTGCCATCAACCGCTACGTTCGTGGTGGTATAGATGGGGGCGATTTCAAACTGGTTGGGGGCGACTTCGTTGTGCTGCGTTTTCGCCGCGACGCCCACCTTCCATAATTCAACGTTGAGCTCCCGCATGAAAGCAGCGACCCGTTCCTTGATGGCGCCGAAATAATGATCCTCCATCTCCTGTCCCTTGGCTGGCATGGAACCAAAGATAGTCCGGCCGGTCAGCATCAAGTCGGGACGCTTATTGAAGTACGAGCTGTCGACAAGGAAATATTCCTGCTCGGGCCCCACCGTGGTAAGTACCCGCTTGGAGGTACTATGTCCCAGCGCCTTCAATACGCGCATGGCCTGCTTGTTCAGGGCGTCCATGGAACGCAATAGGGGAACTTTCTTATCCAGGGCGTGGCCGTAGTAACCAATGAAAGCCGTAGGGATGCATAGGGTGGTCCCCGTAGGATCCTGCTTGAGGAAGGCGGGGCTGGTGACGTCCCAGGCGGTATATCCCCGGGCTTCGAAAGTAGCCCGAAGGCCGCCTGACGGGAAGCTGGAAGCATCCGGCTCACCCTTGATGAGTTCCTTGCCCGAAAACTCCATAAGAACCCTTCCATCCGAGGTGGGGGTGATGAAGGAATCATGCTTTTCAGCAGTAAGACCTGTAAGCGGGTGGAACCAGTGGGTATAATGGGTGGCACCCTTCTCGATTGCCCAATCCCTCATAGATGCAGCCACAACCTCTGCTACTTCAAGGGTAAGTTCCTTTTCGCCACCCTGAACCGCCAGAAGCTCCTTGAAAATGCCCTTGGGAAGTCGTTCACGCATGACAGCGTTGGAAAAACTGTTCATGCCGTACAAGCTCGTTACCGGTGTTTCTGAAAAATTGATAGGTTCGTTCATATACACTCCTTTCACTCTATATTCGCATAACCTCGCTGGAGGCTGACCAAATACAGATAGCAAATATCATGCCTAGAAGTGTTATTCTAAAACCTTATACATACATATTTTCTATCTATATTAATTACATAGAATTATTTTATTCATGTTTCACGCATATCAATATGACGCATGAAGAAAATAACCTAGTCAGGATTCCAATTTAGAACGAACAAAAGCGGAGCTACAATAATGTAGCTCCGCCAAGTACTTTTCTACAATCTTGTAGCTTATCCGATAGCGTTTGATCCCGTGTCTCCGGTTCTGATCCGGATGCAGTCATCCATGGGCATTATAAATATCTTGCCATCTCCGATATCGCCGCTTCTGGCGCCCTTGATTATGGCGTCCACTGTCGGCTTGACGAAATTATCGTTGACACCAATCTCGATCCGTACTTTTTTAAGCAGATTAACCTCGATATCTACACCACGGTACGATTCATGATAGCCCTTCTGCTGACCACAACCCATCGCGTTGGTGACGGAGATTTTGTAGACTTCCGCCTTATAGAGTTCCTGCTTCACATCGTTCAGTTTGTGCGGCTGTATGTACGCGACTATCAGTTTCATGCCGATCCTCCCTTACATGTTGCTGAAAATCTGGAAGCCCGTATAAGCTTCGGATTTGTGTTCGCTCAGATCGAGGCCAACCAGCTCTTCCTTGGCCGTTACTCGCAGGCCGAATATAGCCTTGATCGCAAGGAAGAGAACCAAACTGGTGCAAATGGTCCATAAGGCTACAGTTGCAACACCCAAGGCCTGGACACCCAATTGCGCAAAACCGCCACCGTGAAGCAAACCAATGGAAATCCCCTCGACATTGCCCCAGATTCCGACTGCCAGTGTGCCGAATATGCCGTTTACAGCGTGCACGGAGACCGCGCCAACCGGGTCATCAATCTTTACAACCTTATCTATGAATTCGACCGCCAGAACGACCAGTATGCCTGCAATGAGTCCGATCGCTATGGCAGCTCCTGGCGATACGACAGCGCAGGGAGCGGTAATTGCTACCAATCCGGCCAGGGTACCGTTCATGGTCATTGATGCATCAGGTTTTTTGAACCAGATCCACGAAAAAATCATTGCGGAAAGCGCTCCAGCAGCACCGCCCAGGGTGGTGGTTACGGCTACACGGGAAATATCCCCGCTCATGCCGGAAAGGGTCGAACCTGGATTGAAACCATACCAACCGAACCAGAGGATAAACACTCCGAGCGCCGCCAATGGAATATTGTGACCCGGGAATGCCTTGACACTTACTTTACCATCGGACTTTACATACTTGCCTGTCCTGGGACCCAGGACTGCCGCACCGACAAGAGCCGCCCATCCACCTACGGAATGAACAACTGTCGATCCTGCGAAGTCGTGGAAACCGAGCTGGGAAAGCCAACCACCACCCCATATCCAATGGCCGGACACCGGGTAGATGAAGGCTGAAATGAAAGCCGTATAAATCAGGTACGACTTGAACTGGGTTCGTTCAGCCATGGCTCCAGAAACGATGGTAGCCGCTGTAGCCGCAAAGACCACCTGGAAGAACCAATCCCGGTAAAATTTGGGATCATCCATCGGGCCTTTGAAAAAGTCCGAGAAGCCCATGAAACCACCCAGAATGTCCTTGCCGTACATGAAGCCCCAACCTATCATCCAGAACACGATGGAACCGATACAGAAGTCCATCAGATTCTTCATGATGATATTGGTGGCGTTCTTCGCGCGGGTCAATCCGGTTTCGACCAAGGCGAAACCTGCCTGCATGAAGAACACGAGGGCACCGGTCATGATGAGCCAGAGCATATCGATGGCCGCTGCCACCGATTCCGGGACTACTTCTTCGGCAAAAGCCGCAAAACCCATGGAAAGGGCCAGAAGCAGAACCACAAAAATTTTCTTACGCACGATCGCGTCCTCCTCAAAAATGGCTATCATAGATATAGCATCTATCATGCCAAGTGAGGAAAACGATTAACCGGATGAATTAAAATAAAAAGAGGACAATATTATAAATACAAATATGTATTTTCACACCTAATTAGGTAATTTTATGTCTAGAACAAAATATTCAAGCAGTTATTGTGCAAAATAATGCCAAACACATGCATTGATTAGCCACAAATATGTAGGTATTAAAAAAGACGGCTACATTTTTGTAGCTCTATACAATTTCCAGTTGATACCGTAATGGTGGACCCTCAGCCCCATCTGCCGTTCGGTAATTCCCAGACGGCGGGCGGCAGCTGCCATATTTCCGTCGGCGATCTTGAGCGCTTCGATGATGAGTTCTTTTTCCAAACGTGAGAGCGCCGCATCCAGGGTCGTAGTGGGCTCGGTGTTGGTGGACTGGGCTGACTGGAGACTGGGCGGCAAGTGGTAGGAATGTATAACTTTATCCGTTGAAAGGATGACAGCCCGCTCGATACAGTTCTCAAGCTCCCGAACATTCCCCGGCCAATGGTAGCTAGTCAGCAAATCAAGTGCCGGGCTCGAGATGCGTCGGATAAGCTTTCCATTTCGCTCGGCGTATTTTTCCGCAAAATGATCCGCAAGCAAGACAATATCGCTTTTTCGCTCCCGTAATGGCGGAACCCGAATGGGAAACACGTTGAGGCGATAGTAAAGATCTTCGCGAAATCGTCCGGCGCGGAGTTCATCCTCAAGATTCCTGTTGGTCGCAGCGATCACCCTCACATCGATCTTGACTGTTGCTGAACCACCTATACGTTCAATTTCCCGTTCCTGAAGCACGCGCAATAGTTTTACCTGTACCTGGGGTGATAATTCACCAATCTCATCCAGAAATATGGAACCGCCATGGGCGAGCTCGAAACGGCCCTTTCTTTGATTCACCGCTCCCGTGAAAGAGCCCTTTTCATGACCAAAAAGCTCGCTCTCGATTATGGATTCGGGGAGGGCGGCACAATTTACTTTTATGAGCGGACCTTCAACCCTTCTTGAGGCGCGATGGATTTCAGCCGCCACCAATTCCTTCCCAGTCCCGCTTTCACCGGTTATAAGGACCGTAGCATCGCTCGGCGCCACTTGGTCGACCATCTCATACACGTTACGCATCGCATCGCTTGTACCTACAAGTCCCCCCGACCTGGTAGGCGCAATAACAGGTATATGCGTGTCCGTATCGATGCAGACCTCGGCCGACTGGAGCCGGAAACGTTCTTCAATTATGCGTTCGCGAAGCTTGGCAGAATCCGCAACCAAGCCAGCGATACGATCCAGTAGCGAGCTATCAGTACCCATTACCTCATCGATCACAGCTGATCCAAGCCGCCGTTCCGCGCTGAGAGTACCGATAACGGAGCCACCTGAATGTATGGGCACACAATAATACGCGACGCCTACCAAATCTCCGGACGATCGTCCCCCAGCACGATTGAGAAACCTTGGTTCCTTGGATAAGTCGGATACTATGAGCGGGCTTCCAGACTCAAAAACCCTGCCGACGAGCCCTTCCCCCAGACGGTAAAGACCACGCTCTTTTTCTGTCTCCGTCAGACCGTAGGCTTCCTCGATCTTGAGCATCCCCACTGAACGGTCCAGCAGGGTAACCATGCCCCGGGTAAGTCCCGCCCGGGTTTCAAGAAGGGACAACAGTGGACCAAGCGCGCTTCGTAATTCGACGTGCTGATCCAGAGTTCGGGCGATATCAAAGAGAATGCCCAGTTCCTCCAGCTCCTTGGCTTGACGACCAGACGGCTCAAGCTGCTCGGTATCATAGATTTCCATCACCAAAGGATACTACAAAAATGTAGGAATGTACAATTATGAATCTATATCAATTATCCTAACCATGTTTCTTATTTCCGATCAAAAAAAGGGCTTTTTCCAGTAGCTGAAAGTGGTAAACCATAGGCTTGATGGACACCATCCAGAAAACCCAATGCAAAGGCAGCCTTACCGATAGTGAACATGATCCGGGTATCCACACGACGATCGGCAGCTACGGAGACAGCGGAACCAAGCGCGATGCCCAAATCCACGACGCAAAGTGCACAGACACCCATAGCCTTGGCATTCGCGGCACAATCAGCATAACCACAATTACCGCAATTGGGCACAGCTCTGGGTTTATTCCTTACCCCAACAATCAGCACTGCCTTGACGCTTCTTATGTTCAAGGAATCCCGGCTGAAAAACATTATTTTCTTTTCTTCGCCTACCCTAAACATTTCATCAGCGAGTTTCTTTATTTCTTCGCCCGTAACAAGGATGGTGACTATCTCATCAACGCCCCTCGCTTTGGGAGCCGTTCTCGCAGCAACAGCCATTGCACGGCCTGTAGTCATTATTGCATCGGTTTCCAGCGTATCCTGATCGTATTTCATGGGCCATCGTATCATGGCATCCAGGTGAGGTCAAATCAAGTTTCAAGTCCTCTTCGTGGGCTTGTGGACGTAAAAAACCACCCGGCAAGGGGTGGTCGCATTGTTCCTTTGCGGCGAAGAGGACTTGGCTTCCGCGTCCCGGCTTCCTGCCGCGCCGCTCCAGCCGCCTGCACTCGCTTCCGCGTACATCCCTGTACGCTCTTCGCGCCCGGGCGCGCGCTCGTTCCGTTTCAAGTCCTCTTCGTGGGCTTGTGGACGTAAAAAAACCACCCGGCAAGGGGTGGTCGCATTGTTCCTTTGCGGCGAAGAGGACTTGAACCTCCATACCTCTCGGCACCAGCACCTCAAGCTGGCGTGTCTACCAATTCCACCATCGCCGCAGAATTACGGTGCGTATACTAACTATTCCTAGGAATCATGTCAAGCGTGCAGGAGCTTACAAACTGCCACTTTGATTCCAAGCCGATTCATGCCAGCCCGACTATGGAAGGAAGTCCTTCACACAGGAAGCCAAGCTGTCGATGATAAAAGAGAAAAAATGCTGTTCCAATCGGGAAGGTATATGAACTCAAACAGGCGAATAGGTGTATTCATTTCGATCATCCTACTGGGCTCGATTTTCATTCTATCATGCGCGGGAGTCAAACCAGCGGTAGAACCCGTGGCGGTCGTCCCTTCCGAACCGGTGGTCGAAGATGATGTCTTTACATTGATGGAAAAAGGTCAGGCGGGTAAAGCCCGGGAATTCTTTCGTGGCCGAGCCGATGTTAATAGCAGGGACGCAAAAGGGCGAACACCGCTCCATGTCGCTTTGGATTTAAAAGACGCGGATTTGGCAGCTTTCCTCCTAAGTTTGGGTGCAAAACCCGATACTGCGGATGCCATTGGAAGAACGCCACTTGAAATAGCCTGCCAGAACAAGGATGCCGCGAGCATTGAAGTACTCCTGAAGGCTGGAGCAGATATATTCTTGCTTGGGTCTACCAAGAAAATACCTGCAGAATTTATTTTGGAATCTGGTGGTACCCTGTTGGCCGGAGCCATCAATCCCAAAACCGTCGAGGCCAAGGACACAAAAGGCCAAACATTGTTGCATCTCGCAGCGTTGTGGGGAGATTTCAATGCAACCGAATTGATTTTATCCAAAGGTGGAAAAGCATTGGTCAGGGATAATGATGGAAAATCTCCCCTGGACCTGTGCTTTGCCCAGCCGAATTCATTAAAGCACGCAAAAACTGCCGAACAATTGGCCTTGGCAGGATCTACATCGGCCAACACCAATTATATCTATTTCATTCCGGCAGTACGCAGTTCCAACTATGATGTGCGTTTTGACGATGGCCTCGCTCCGCTTCATTTCGCAGCCCGCTCTGGACAGCTGGGCTTTGTTTCCTGGTTAATTGAACGCAAGGCAGACGTAAATGCACAAAGCGCTTCCGGGTCTACTCCCTTGCACGAGGCTTTCCGCATGGGACATCTGGAGGTGGCCAAGATACTATTAAACGCTGGCGCCAGTGTGAATGCGAAGGACGCAAAAGGCAATTCACCGATGCACCTGGTCATGCCAAAAGCAGCGCGAAGCGCAGGAATATCCCTGCTGCTTTCAAAAGGGGCTGATCCGAATATAAAAGACGATTATGGCGATTCACCGCTTCATGTCGCCGTCGCCACCAACCTGGGAATGGATATCATCAAGTTGCTGCTTGATGGGAAATCGGACCCTAACAACCGGAATTCAGCGGGCCGCACACCTTTACATGTTGCAGTCGATAATGAACGTATCGATTACATACCCTTATTGATTGATAAGGGAGCTGATGTTTTTGCGTCCGACACCGCAGGAAGGACTCCATTCGACCTCTCACTGCTGAAGGGAGAACCGGTACAAAAAGGAATGATTTCAGAATCAACTGTAACTGCCAGCGACAATGGAGGAAATACCCAACTACATGTCGCAGTTCAGGCTGGAAGCGATACCAGGGTAATCAATTTAATTCTGGACCGTAAGGCTGATCCGAATGCGCTTAATAAATCCGGCGATACCGCCTTACACCTTGCCATATCCAAGAATTCAAAAGATATTGGTGAGCTCCTGATCGCACGGGGAAGTAATATTTTCCTGACCAATGCGATCGGCCAGAGTTCCCTTTACCTTGCAGCGCATTCTCCCGAGGGAATCAAACCCTGGATAATCAATTCCGCGACAGTGGAAGCAAGGGATGGATTGGGCAACGGAATACTACACTTCGCGGCAACCTGGAAATTGGATACTGCCTTGCCGCTGATCATACAAAGAGGCGCTGATCCGGAGGCCCGAAATGCCACAGGTGAAACCCCTTTGTTTTCTGCCGTTAAGGCTAATTCTCCGTCTACAGTTGCCGTCCTCGTAGCTTCCGGCGCTTCATCGGATACACGCGATACGCTGGGTAACACGGCGTTGCACGCGGCAATTCGATGGAATGCAAAATCCTCCGCAAGCGCATTGATAACGAACGGTGCCAATCCGAATGCACGCAATCTTTTGGGTAAGACCGCCTTACACGATGCGGTACGTTTGGGGTTGACCGAACTTGAATCACTCCTACTTTCCGGGGGAGCATCCATCGAGGCCAGAGACCTTGCAGGGATGACTCCCTTATTCGTAGCAGTAAACGCCAATCTCGCAGCCGCCACCGAGAGACTGGCCGAACAAGGAGCCTCGATCAATACGCGAAATGGTATGGGCGACACACCCTTGCATGCCGGCATTTTATCAGGCCGCCAGGATATCATGAACATACTTCTGACAAGAGGAGCTACGATCCATGCGCGGAATGCAGCTGGGATTAGTCCCCTGAGCCTTGCACTCCAAACTGGGATTGATGCGAGCGAAACAGTTCTCACCAAGGATAGGGTGAACCAGGCAGACGATGATGGCAGGACGCCATTGTCGATTGCTGTTTCGGAAGGTATTTCCATCGAGGTAATTAAAAAGATTATTGAGCTTGGTGCACGCATATCAGAACCCGATGCCCAAGGAGCCACACCCCTGCATATAGCGCTCAGGTCGAAAAGGTTCGATGTAACCCGCTTGCTCATCGAATCTGGCGCAGAGATATTCGGGAACGATATTAATGGTGACTCTCCGGCTTCGATGGCACTGACATCCGGAACCGAGTCACTTCAAACCATTCTGACGCCACTCGTATTGAACCAGATGGATGTGGTCGGTAATACCTTATTGCACTTTGCCGCTATCAAGGGCAATGCGGATATAATAAAAAGCCTACTGGCTTTGGGAGCCGTAAAGGAAGCCCTTAATATCGCTGGAGAAACTCCGGCAGATTTGGCTCGCAGGTGGAATAAAACGGAAAACGAAAAAGCCTTAAACTGAGCTTATGATTCAATAAAATCCATGCAGGTGAATTGAAAGAATGAGGATGATGAAAAGCGGCTTTCCCCAGAGGGAAAAGCCGCTTTTCAGTGGTGCGCTTCGCTGCTAAATATCATACCTACATCATTTAGCGATAAACTATAAATTAAAGCTGATATATCATGGACGTTTTACTGTTTCCTCATTCCTACGTTGGTCCGCTTCCAGTTTAGCCATCCAGATATCCGCTTTCTTCTTGACAGTCTCCGCCTCATCGCGATCTCCGGTCAGTACATCTATCCGACGAAGAGCCCCGAGAAATGAAATCGCTTGTTTGAAATCATCGATGCGATTCGTCGAAAGCTCGTATTTTTCCCTATACCGATCAGCAGCCTGCATCAGCAATTTTTTCATTAACCGTAGATGATAGATGGTTGATTCATAATCCGGCGAACGCATATCCATATTAGCTACAGCATTTTTCAGATCGAATAAATTTTTCGATACAGCTGCAAACCGAGCTTCCAGCTCGACAAAAGCCCATTTCCACTTGGTATTGTCACCATACGCGTCTTCCACCATACGGATCGCCAATCCCAGCTTCCTGACCATTCCGTAACGCCGTCCCGCATCATAACTGGATATGGCATTCAATCTTTCTTCATAATCGGAAAAAGGTACATCGATCAGATTGCTTACGATTTCTTCAAGATAAATGACAGATTTATACAGGGCCTTGCGCGCTTCATTGAGCGCTTCCTCGTTCTTGACACCCAACATGACGGTCGACATGCTGTTCATGACACCATAATTGGATGAAAGATTCAGCATATCGTCAGCTAAAATCAGGCGTTTATAGGCTGCTCCATTCGGATCTTTTTCGATTACGCCGAGTATATTTTTTTCACGCAATAACAAGGCGTCTACGGCTTCTTTATAGCGCTTGGCTTTTTCCATATACAAGTGACGTGCTTCAATGGAAATCTTGGCCATATTACCGTCCCTGCCCCTGCCTACCATATTTGCCGAGTAATTCGTCAGCGTGCGCCAATGCAGCCTCACCTGCCGAATCCCCTGCAAGCATACGGGCGATTTCTTCCCTTCGACTTTCATTCGTCAATAAGGCAACCTTGGTGGTTGTACGCTCATCTGCGATTAATTTCTCTACCTTTAAATGATTATCGGCGCGAATGGCGATACTGGCAAGATGAGTGATGCAGAATATTTGTTTTACCTTTCCCA
This sequence comes from Breznakiellaceae bacterium, assembly GCA_964202565.1. Lineage (GTDB taxonomy): Bacteria > Spirochaetota > Spirochaetia > Treponematales > Breznakiellaceae > SZUA-426. The sequence continues at coordinate 60,461 of CAXNJE010000002.1, forward strand.
ATTCTTCCAGATGGCGACCAACGGACAAAGCAACCTCACCCCCGATACCTGTGTCGATCTCGTCGAAGACGAGGGTCTCTACGGTATCAGCCTTTGCCAGAATGGTTTTTATAGCCAGCATGATCCGCGAAAGCTCTCCCCCCGATACTATTCGTGCTAATTCCCGATGCGGTTCGCCCATATTCGGCGCTATCATGAATTCGATGCTATCCATTCCATGGGGTCCACAAATTCGGCTGCCGTTTCCATCCGCTTTTTGCTTGACGTTGACGCTGAATTGTGCCTTGGGCATCCCAAGGGTTAGGAGTATTTCCGAAATTTTCGCACCCAACATTTTAGCGGCGCCTGTCCGACGAGAACTTAACGCAGCGGCTTTTATAGCAAGTTCTCGTTCCTTACCAGCTATTTCCAATTCCAGTGCTTCGCAGGATTCTTCGGCTTTCAGCAGATCACCATATTCTTTCTGTGCATTCTCACGATACAGCAGGATTGCAGCCTCATCCGTGCCGTATTTTTTCTTTAATTTATATAATTGATTCAAGCGCTCTTCAATTTTTTCTAGTCTTTCAGGATCATATACCAGCTCGTCACGATATAATCGAACCTGGTTCGCAGCATCTTCGGTTTCATAAAAAAGGTCTGAAACTCGGGCGGCGTGCGTTAGCAGGGAAGGATCAACCAAAGAGGCACTATCAAGTTGAGCCTTGACTTTTCTCAAAAGGGTGACGGCCGAGAATTCGTCTTCAAACATCAATGACGCCGCACTCGCAACCAGCAATGCAAGTTTTTCATGATCAGCCAATTTTCTTGCTTCTGTTTCCAGTGCATTAATTTCTCCAAGTACAATCCCGGCAGAATCGATTTCCTCCATGGAGAAATGCAGGAAATCCAAACGCTCATCCTTCCCTTTTTCTGCAATTTTCAACGACTCGAGCAATTTTCGCTGTTCCGAAAGTCGGGAAAATAAATCTGTAAAACTTTGAACTTCGGTTTCAATCCCTGCAAAACGGTCCAGATACTTCCGGTGGGATTCAGTCTTGAGTAACAGTTGATGTTCATGCTGACCGTGCATATCAAATAAGAAGGATGTGAATTCAACCAATTCATTGCGCGTAACAATAGTACCTTGAATTGATGAATTTCCGCGACCATTGCTTTTTATATTCCTGCGTATGAGGATTCTGTAATCATCATAAGCTATCTCCCTCTCTGCCAACCACGAAAAAGCATCGGTATTGGCCGCATCCATGCGTATCCAGGCGGAAACGGAGGCTTCATCGCATCCAGATCTGATAACCTCCATATCGGACTTGCCACCAAGGACAAAGCTTAAAGCCCCTACAATGATCGATTTTCCGGCACCTGTTTCACCGGTCAGAATTGTTAGTCCCTTAATGAAATCCACAGAAAGCTGATCGATGAGGGCATAATCCTTGATCACCAGTTCCTCAAGCATCAGGTCCTCCCGACCAATTGAGTTTGGTTCTCAATACCCTATAAAAGACTTCCCTATCGGAAGCAATAAGGATAGCTTTCTTTTTTGCCCGGCGGATGGAAATTCGATCTTCCGGCTCCAACGCACATACGAGCTGGCCGTCGATTGTCAACATAACCGCGCTCCGCTGTTCGGCCTCAATATCAACCAAGATCGTCTCATGGGCTGGTATGACTATCGGCCTGTTTGACAGGGTGAAGGGACACACCGGATTTAAAATCATCGCATCCATTTCAGGGTCGAGTATGGGGCCGCCTGCGGCTACAGAGTAGGCGGTCGAGCCCGTCGGCGTGGCAACAATCAATCCATCCGCACGATAGCGTCCGAATCGTATGGTTTTAGTCCCCACATCCAAACGAATGATTTTTGATATACCTGCAGCTGCAATCACCGCATCGTTAAGACAGGAATGGCGCTCCATGACCACCCCCTTCCGTTCAAGACGGATATCCAGCATCAAACGTGATGAAATACTGGCTTCTCCATTGCAATATGCGTCATAGGTCGAACGCCAATCACTTGGATGTACGGCTGCAATGAAACCCAAGGTCCCAAGATTAATGGGAACCACAGGAACTCCCCTGTTGGCCATGCACCTGGAAGCATACAATACGGTACCATCACCACCTAAAGAAAACGCGATATCGAATTTAAAATCTGGAATTCGGTCAGGCTTCCCTTCAAAGGCGCAGACAAGTACTTCACATCCATCAGAATGCAATGAAGCTTCTATTTCGCTCATAAGGGTGCGGGAGCTGTCTTTATGCAGATTGACAATTAAAAGGGCGCGTTCAATGCGCTTTGCCACTATTTCGTACTCCGCCCTCAGGGTAAAGTAGCCAAAACCTTTGCTACTTTCAACACATGTACTTTTCCCAGACGAGGATACAACGGCACCAATACGGTTCGCAATGCCAAGGATCCAGCGATCGGGCAGGATTTTGCCATATCTGGAAGCTTTGAAATGACGGAATCTTCAAAAGCGGAGGCTAACTCCACATCCTTTTTTGCCGCATAGGCTCGTACATCTTTCAGTCCGGCTTCCAGTACGATGGGATACGTATAATTGTTGTATTCTGATTCACCATTCTGGATTAAAGTTTTATGCCTTGTGCGCAGGGTGGTTTGCGCATAGACCGCTGCAATTTCTTTCCTGATAGCATAATTTCTTTCCGCTTCCCGAAACTGGACAATAGCCAAGGCTGCATTCAAGTCGGGAAGACGATACTCCGAATACAAATCTGAATATCTACGCAGCACCTGACCTTCCCGACGGCCCATGGC
>CAXNJE010000003.1:0-59407 GCA_964202565.1 Breznakiellaceae bacterium
AACAGTTTTCCCTTGGCCGCATTGAAATACGCCATGATCTCGTCTGCACTACGAGCTACTGAGGAGATACGGAGTTCATCGACATAGGAGTCTGTCTGTGTAATATTCATATATATCTTATTATTGTTCATATTAAGGATTTGAGAGAAACCATCTGTATATCTAGTTAATATACCATCTACATAAAATGCCATGCTCGAACCATCGAATACATAAGCATTATGATGCCAGTCGGTACCATAGGAATCGACGATCGGCCATAAATAATTGGTGTTATTTTGTGTTCCTACGAGATTATACCAAGTTGCATAATCACGATTAAAGTATAAATCAAAAACATTCCCCTTTTGTATATATCCTCCTAGTCCTTTTTTCCAAGCTTCTACCGTAAACACATTACCCAGAATATTCAGATCGATCTGATCGGATGTGTACACATACGAAGCCCCACCGTTAATCCCACTCGTGCTGGAAGTATAACCGGCAATCGCATTCACCGCATTTCCACCCGCTTCCGATCCATCCGCAGCCAGGTTCCAGAGCAGGAGGGTGCCGCTGTCCTTGTTCAACTCGCCGGTACTGCTGTTCCAGGACACACCGGACCAGATATCGCTAACAGCGCGGCTGATGGTGAACGATACCGTTTTCTCTGTCAGGTTGCCCACACCGTCCATGAGCCGGGCTTTTAGGGTGTAAGCGCCTGCTGCCATGTACCTCAAACCAAGTTTATACGTATGGACATAATCACCAATATCATAGGTTGTCATGTTCTTGAAGATGGTCTTGTCATTCAGTTGAAGTTCTTCCATCTGGATGATACCCGCATCGTAGCTGGTCCAGGTAAAGTCGAAGGATTGGTCGCTTGCAGTGAAGGTCCTGCCGTTGGCTATATTGAAACCGGAGATAACCGGGGATCCGTAGGGTACATCATGGCTCACCACACCGGAAACGTTGCCCATGGAGTCCTGCACCTGGACGTAGAGCCTGGCCATACCGTCCACCGTTTTTGCGGTATCTATGGTATAGCTCACCGAACCGGCAGCGCCCTGCCAGGATGCCGCTTCCAGGTCCGCAGGGGTCTGCGCCACCCGCATCAGGCTTATCCCATTGGCAGAATAGTAAGGCGTTATAGCGACAGAAAGCACTGGGTTGGACGGTTCAGTAAAGCTACCACCTGCTGTGTAATCGAAATTATTCACCCTGAACTCAAAATCGATAAAAGCATCGCCCCTATTCCCGGCGGTTTCTATCGGAGCGGTCGCCCAATTGGAATAGTCCACCCGGGTATGCTCAAAATTGTCGTAGTAGTCGGTAATGAACGATGCGTTGGCGGCCGAACCTATCAGATCAAGCTCTTGGGTATTCGCAACTCCCCAGTAGTTGCCGGTAAAGTCCGCCTTCCTCGCATTTGAATACATACTGGTATTTGCACTAACTAAAATGCTAGCACAGTCTTCAAATGTATTATTTATAAATAAACCAGAAGCACTTGAATTATAATAGCCTGTTAATTCAATGCTTGAATTAACAAGCTTATTGGATGTAAAGCTGGAAACAGAATAATAATCAATTCTAATAATCGCATCTTGCATTGTATTGTTGGAATATATACCACATGCCTCGCCCCAACTATGATCCAATATTCCTAATTTAAATATATTATTTGTTGCAGATCCTTTAAAATGTCGCGCATCAATTCCACGTTCAAATATAGAACTATATACACCTGAGTTACCTGAAATTTTCACTGGATTAGACGTGGATGTAGCGAATAGAGAGTTATCGATATACACAGTCCCTGGTCTGGAATAATCTTGTGTACATGCCAATGGCGTATTCGCATACTCAAACACGCAATGTTTGAAGATATTCCCGCTGTTCCAGGTATAGCGGTTGGAGACGTTCAGGGGCACCGAAGCGTTACTTATCTGCACCCCGCTCCAGTAATACGAACCATCGGAAATCCAGTTCCAATTAGCATCATAATGTCCTGAGCTTGAAGCGATGCCGACAGCATCATCCGTCTTTGTAAAGATGATGGGTTCAGTTGACGTCCCTATCGCGTTTATCTCGCCGTCTACTTTCAGGTAGAAATTGCCGGCAAAGCGGATTTCAGTGCCCGGTTCTATGACCATCTTGGAACCTTCGGGGACCAGGATATGGGCTTCCACGCGGTAGGGGCTTTTGGCTTTGGTGAGGGTAAGGTTGGAGCCGGAGAGGACGCCTTTGAGGATGGAGGTTTGGTCGGTGATGGTTACCGTATCCGTAGCGGCACCGGAGAGGTTGCCGGAAAGATCCTTCACGGTGACGGTAAAGGTATATTCGCCGTTACCTGTGTAAATTTGCGGCGGCAGGCTGGAGAGGTCTTTTGTAAAGGTGGGAAGGTAGGGTTCCCAGGCAAGGACGCTGGGGTAGCCGTTAACCTGCACCGCCATTTTTGAAAGGCCGGAACCATCGTCCAAAGCGCTTAGACGTACACCAATACTCGGTGTATTGGTAAAATTGGCTCCGTCTTCCAGCACTACGCTGGTAAGTACGGGGTTGGAGCTGTCAAAAAGCGAGTACTCCCCGAACAGGCCAATCTGGCGTATTTCCAGGGGGCTGAAGTTGTTTATGACCAGGCTCTGCGACACCCAGCCGGCCTTGCTGAAGGTGATGGTATGCGAACCTGTGGATAGGATATTGGTAAGCTCGAAGGCTCCGGTGGAATTGGTGCGCGTCGTCTGGTCCGGTTTTGCCTCTGTGGTGACGGTCACCAGTATATTCGCGTGGTCCGTAAGACCAGTCAGGTATACACGGCCTTTAAGCGTGGCCGCGTCGGGGATCATTTCCAGCTTGCCAGTGTCGATACTGGATGCCGCCCTTACCTCGATCTGGGAAGTCACCGTAGGTGTATTTTCCCTCTGAAAACGGAAGGTCCACAGACCAAGGGGAACATGGTCGAAGGTCCACGCCCCAAGCGCGTCGGTGGTCGTGGAGAAATCTGCCAATTCCTGGATGCTCACCTCGATACCCGCATCCTCCGTGGTACCCAAAAGGTCGATGGTTCCCGATACGCTGTTATGGGTTGCGGTCAGCTGGGCTTCCGCGACTCCAAAGGTAGAATCGGTGAGTACCGTAACCGTGGTAGTATTCATGGCGGTTTCGAAGTCGATCTTTTCAAAGCGCACCCCACCAGGGTAATTGCCCGAAGGTACCTGGAAGGTGTAGATACCATCCGTGCCGGATGTCGTTTCGTAGCTGGTTCCAACCAGCAGGACCCGGGTTCCCTCGTGGTTGGTACGGCCTTCCAGACGGACTATGCCCTGCACTCCGCCGCGGGCTTGATCCAGCCGGGTTTCGGGTATGGTGACCGAGCTGGTTGTGCTTAAGGAAATGGTGTCGGTGGTCAGGCCTTTGAAATTTTCCTTGGAGAAGGAAACGATATAGTCGCCCGGCAACATACCTGCTATTGCAAAATAACCCTCGTTGTTCGTAAGGGCACTATAGATCTTGGTAAGATCCGCAAGGTTTGTTGCGGTTATTTTTATACCGGCATGGATTATGGCGCCTTCAAGTGTAGTCTGGCCCACGATGCTGCGGGAAGAAACCGCCAATTGAAGCGCGATCGTATCAACAAACGCTCCGGCCCCGATCAAAACGGGGTCGCTCCTGGCAGTGGTGTACCCATCTTTCGTGGCTTGTAGGGTATATGTATCCGGGTCGAGCGCTACAAGGGAAAAACGGCCATTCGCGTCCGTAACCGTCGAAGCGGTTTTTCCGCCTGCGCCGCTCGCAAGTATGGCGATTCCTGCATGGTCGCTATTTGCCGCAAGGGTGGCGTAGCCAGATATCCTGCCCTTGGAGGATTTGAGCGTTGTTGCGGGAGCAATGCTGATTTCGTCCGCAAACAAGGAAACCGCCGCACCGTCCCCGGAAAGGAAACCGTCACGGGAGAAAACGACCAAGTAATTGCCAGGCTTCAGACCGGTAAAGATATAGGTACCGTTTACATCGCTTACGGCGGAAAGGCTGACGGTGGCGTCATCGCTTTTCCTGATCGTCGCAGAGACGCCGCCGAAATCGGAAGCCCCTTCAAGCGACACATTTCCTGTTATCGTTCCCGATGCGGGAGTCATCTCGGTAAAGTTCATGTCCAGAAGCGCCCCACTGGCGGCCAGCGCGATACCACCCATAGTCCTGGTCGAATAACCGACGCGGGAAGCAGTCAAAGTATAGGTACCAGAAAGTATGGGATCGAAAGTATAGCTACCATCGACCAAGGTACCAGTGGAGAAGCTCTTTCCGTTCGCCTCATTCACAGCGACGACGATGGTTCCACCCAGATCCGTCTCGTTCCTGACCGGCACGCGTCCGCTTATCTTCCCTCCCAAGGCTGGGAGCGAAACACTATCAATTGTTGTGGTACGTGCACCCTCAACCGATACCATGTCCACCGAACGCGACTGGTAACCTTGCATGCTAAAAAAGGCCGCGTAGGAACCAGGTTCCACATTTGTAAGGGTAAACGTACCATCGCTGCCAGTAACAGTATTGAAGGTAGATGTCGGATCCACCAGATTGCGCAACAGGACCGTGATGCCCTCGCTCGAAAGTGAATCAATGGAACCATCCGATAACCCGGCTTGTCCGCTCACCGTTCCGTATCCATAGTACACTGCCAAGGGTTCGGCCGAAATATCCGTATCCTGATCTGATAGCACCGTGACACCGCTTACCTCACGAAAGGTATATCCGGGGCGGTCCGCACGGATCGAGTAGATTCCTTCCGGAACATACCAAATAGTAAAAGCTCCGGTCGAATCGGTCTTGGCGGTAAAGGAAGTTCCGGGAACATAGACATCGACGCCGGTACTATCCAACAACATTTCACCAGTACGACCGTACATATTGGCCTTTCCCAATAAACGACCGGTTTTCTTGAGTTCGACCTGATTTAAATTCACTCCTGCGCCGGATTCCGGAATAATATCCTGGACCTTTTTTGCGATACCTATACCATTGGGCATGGTAAGTGTGCGTGGAGCGATACGCCGGGAACCCGGAATGGGGCCAACTTCCTGGTTGGTAAAATAAAAATCGTAGGCCTTGGTCGTGTCCAGTCCATCTATCAGGAAAAATCCCGTGTCGTCCGGATGCAGGATAATCCCCGGAAGGTCGTCCGAGAATATGCTGATGGATCTGGGTGTGATTTCAGGTGTGGAATCCGGAATTCGGACATAACCCTTGACTATGCCAAGCCGATCAGCAGCCTTACCGTCGTTCAAAGTAAAACTGGCTGTCGCCACCTCACTTATCTTATCGCCAAGTACTGAAATCGCCTTGATCTGGAAAGTAGTCCCATAGATGCGGATGGCTTGAACATAGCGATTGGATGCGATTGTGGGAGTTGTACCATCATCGGTCCAGAAAATCATTGCACTAGGGGTAGTGCATATAATACTCACATCCAAGTAGGCATCCGGATGTCTGCCACCCGATGGCGAAATGACGGGCCTTTCAAGTCCTGGAGTTTTTGTGGATTTTGTCTCCTGGAACAAGTTGGGGCAGGCAGTAAGCAAGATCGGCAAGGCAAGCACCAATACAGCAAATACCCGACTGGCAGATAATTTACACTTTTTCATGTTTAGCTCCATTATTTTCATCTTCAATTCAGTAAATTGAGCAATTTAGCTAATATGATAACCCGGAAAATTAAACAACACAAGTTTTGCGATCAAAAGTTGTATCCCATTGAAGTTTTTTTTGGAGTATATTCATTAATATGGAACCCCCCTCCCCCCTCGCCACAGAAATAAAGGAAGCAGTCCCTCCAGCTGATGGTTATTCGCTTTGGTTTTTGGGGCAGAACTCGTTCATTTTAAAGGCGCCGGACGGAATGGTCATCGCAGTGGATCCGTACTTAAGCGATTATTGCGCCACCAGGGGGAAGGGGAAACAGCCCACGCCAAGGAGTAGGCTTTTCCCACCACCCTTGCTTCCGGCTGAGCTGGACTGCGATGTGGTGTTGCTGACCCATTCCCACTGCGACCACGCGGACCCTGAAACACTGTCCGTGTTGGCGGGCAAGTCGGGGATGAGCCTTTTCGCTCCCCGGGATGCCGCCAGGGTAGCTTTGGACGCGGGTTTTGCGCCAGAAAGGGTGCGGATCATCCATGCGGGCGAAAGCTTCGATCTTGCCCGGGGTGGTACGCGTGTAACGGCAAGTTTTGCGCTGCCCACCGACGGAAGCGATCTGAACCATGTGGGTTATCTGCTGGTCTTCCCGAATGGCAGCAGCTTCTGGAATACCGGCGATACGGCCTGGCACGAAACCCTGCCCATGCTCGCGACGGCAATTTTTGCGGGATCATTGCCTGCAGGGAAAACCGGCCCGGACCTCATGGCGGTATGTATCAACTCGGGCTACGGAAATCTTTCGCATTGGGATGCGGCGCGCCTCGCCGGTACGGCAAAACCACTGTGCGCGGTACCAGTCCACTGGGACCTGTTTCCGCATAATTCCTGCGATCCCTTCCCCTTCAAGACTTCGCTGGAAAAGAACGCGCCCGCAGCGATGTACTCGCCCCTCGAGCACGGGAAAAGATACGACTTTTCAGAAGGAAAAATCAGTCTGATACAAGGATAGGTACAGGGGCAGATACAGGGTCAGGGACAAGATAATCCAGCTGACTCCTATATACCCTGGCTTTCGCCCCTGACAGCAGTATATTTGCGCACAAAACCGGAAGGCCGGTACGTCATCTTGGCCTGGCGCAAGCCTTCGTCACCCAAATCCTGCTCACGGTTGATGTGGGTGTAATGCTTGGGAAGCGCCGCCGCAAAGGCTTGGTTGATGAATTGGTAAATGCCCTTGTATTCCTCTATGCCCTTTTCGAAATGGACCGCGAACATGCGCCCCTTAGCCAGGCTTTCCCCCAGGCACCACCCCGCCGGCACTCCGTTGACGTAGTACATCGCTCCTTCCATCCCCAGAAGCTCAAACAAGTCCAAGGCTTCCGTGGCTGCCACCAAATCGCCCTCTATGCCCTTGTCCATGCACCAGCGTTCCAGAACCGCCAGCGCCTGGGGCACCAGGGCGCGGGTCAGGGGCCGCTCCTCATACTTGTAGGAATTGATGAAGGCGTTCACCAGGTTGCGTTTTTTATGGAATTTTTTGCCCGATAGCTCGGCAAGCTCGGTTCGGAGGTACAGATAATCGAAATTATCCCTATCCTCGCTCACCTTGACGCCCCATTGCTCCAGATGGACCCGATTGGGGTCCAGCACGGAATCCGGGATGCCTTTCCAGTAATCGTGGGTGTCGAAAAGTTCGTCCAGGATGCCCCTCCCGGGTACGTCACAGGGGGTGGTAAAAAACCGTTTGCCATCACGCTCACCGGAAATTATCAGGGTCTTGTCCGGCACCCTCGACACGCGGTAGGAATACCGGCGGCGAAAAAGGTAGAGGTTGGAAAAGGTATATTCCGATACGCCGTCGGGTGACATGTTAAGCCTGGGGTACATTTCGTCGCGAAGGTCCAGGGAGATGGGCACGAATTCAGGAAAATCGGGTATTCTCATTGGACTACAAAAATACAAAGATTTCGGGTTCTGAGCAACTATCGCGGTACATATCGGAAAGTTGGGTACTTACAAACCCCAAAGCTGTTGCGGACCCGTTCCTGCCAGCTTTACAGATGGCGCAGCTTTGTCGCATACTGGCCACCTTATGAACGATATTTTACGCCGTTTATCGAACACAGAGCTGATCGATCGGCTTCTTCCGCGCTTCCTGCGCTATGTCCAGGTTTGGACCACCAGCGACCGCCACATAGCCGAGACACCCTCCACACCCGGCCAGTGGGATTTGGCGAAAGCCATCGAAGCCGAGCTCCGCGCCCTGCCTGGTCTTCCTTCGGGTGCGGATATCACCTTGACCGACCATTGCTATGTCCTTGCGCGCATACCCGCAACAAGGGGAAGGGAGAAAGCCCCTGTTGTGGGCTTCATGGCCCACCTGGATACGTCCAGCGATGTGACCGGCAAGGATGTGAAACCTCTCCTGTTCAAGAATTACGATGGGAAACCCATACAGTTGGCCGAAAACCGCAAGATAGACCCCGCGTCGTATCCTTCCTTGGCCGATCGCTTAGGCGATACGATCATAACCAGCGACGGAACCACCCTTCTGGGTGCCGACGACAAGGCTGGTGTTGCCGAGCTTATGGCGGCCTTGGAGCATTTCCTGGCCCACCCCGAGCTGGAACACGGCCCCTTGGAGTTTATTTTTACCCCCGACGAGGAAACCGGAAAGGGCTTGCCTGAATTTCCCCGCGAGCTGGTGCGTTCGGTAGCCTGCTATACCATGGACGGCGGCGACCAGGGCGAGCTGGAAGCCGAATGCTTTACCGCCTGGAAGGCTGATATAGAAATAACAGGTAAGGTGATCCACCTGGGAACGGCTCGCGGGAAAATGGCCAATGCAGTGTCGATGGCCGCGGCCTATGTGACCATGCTGCCACGGACGGAAAGTCCGGAAGCGACGGACGGGTATTACGGTTATTATTGCCCCCTTGAAATCAAGGGCGATCTGGAGAAAGCCCAGCTGGAAGTTTACCTCAGGGACTTTGACCAAGCCGAGATTGACCGACGTGTGGCTGCACTGGATAGCTTTGCCCGGGTGGTGGAAGCCCAATTCCCCGGCGGCAAGATCAGCGTCAAACCGCAAATGCAGTATCTGAACATGAAGCGCAAGCTCGACGCCGAACCCCGGGTATTGGACTTGCTGGTGCGGGCAGCCCAAAAAGCCGGAATCGAACCTCATTTCAAGCCCATTCGCGGCGGTACCGACGGTTCCCGCCTGACAGAAATGGGCATACCCACACCCAACGTGTTTACAGGCGGCCATAACTACCACAGCCGCGACGAATGGGCCGGTCTGGCCGAAATGGTTGCGGCCACCGAAACGCTCATCGAGCTCATACGCTTATGGGCCGACGAAACGGCGAAATGACGCCGGGGAGAACAATATGACCTACACATTTGATGTTCCGGACATGAGTTGCGGACACTGCAAGATGCATATCGAGAACGCCATCAAGGATTGGGGAAAAGCCGCCAAATGGTCGGTGGACCTGGTTTCCAAAAAGGTTACCGTCGAAAGCGCCGAACGCGCCGAAGCGGTTTCCCGCATAATCGCGGATGTCGGCTACACGCCAAAACTCGCCTAGCACGGGTACCAGCCCAGCCGGACGTACCGCCCCTTCGTATGAAGGCTTGCTTCTTGCAGAATCCCGCCGTCTCCTAGGAATGCCTTCCCCTGCCCCGCATTCCTTTTACCCGCCTTCCGCGAAGGAGCTGGCTGCGGCCGCCAAGGACCTGCTTGGCCTGCAACGCGGCCTGACGGGCGAACGGGCTTTGATAGGCTCATCCTACATGGACGAGTCGCGACGGCTTTCCTCGTACCTGCTGTTTTACTGGCCCGTTTCCTACGCCCAGACCCAGGCCATGCTCGCCATGGCAGGGTTTTCGCTGGAGGCCCAGAAAATCCGTATCCTCGACCTTGGCTCCGGGCCGGCCCCCTGTTCGCTGGCTGCGGCGGATTTCCTTCGAGCGTCGCATCCCGCATCTCAGGTGGAGATTACAGCCTGTGACCGCAGCATGCTCGCCCTCGAAAGCGCCAAGCGCCTTGCGGAAGCCTCGGGCTTCGAAATGAAGACCATTTCGAATTGGGATGCTTCTTCAACGAAAATACCGGGCGGAAGTTTCGACCTCGTCATTCTGGGCCACCTTGTCAATGAACTATGGCAGGACCGTTCAGACCGGCTGGATCGGCGCTTCGCTTTTATGGAGGATGCGTTTTCCCGGCTTGCACCGGATGGCGTCCTGTTGGTTTTGGAACCGGCACTATTGGGCACCGGGCGGGAACTGCTCGGGTTAAGGGATCGGCTTGTGGCCTCGGGCAAGCGTATCCTGGCGCCCTGCGTACGGAATGCACCCTGTCCGGCTCTGCAGGCACCCGGACAGACCTGCCACAGCGACTTTGCGTGGAATCCTCCGGCCATGGTGCGCGAACTTGGCCTGCGAACCGGGCTGGACAAGGAACTGGTAAAAACGACCGCTTTCGTGGTAGGTGCCGGAAACGATCAGACCGTCATGAATGAGCCTATCGGCCCCGGGCCTGGCACCCTGCCCGGTATGCAGCATCCTATAGACAGAAAAAAAAACATTTGGCGTGTTGTATCGGATCCCATGCTGAACAAGGCCGGCAGGGTCCGCTACCTACTCTGTGGCAAGAGCGGGCGTCTGCCTTTTTCTGCCAAACAGGGGATGGGATTCCCTGCAGAAAGTATTTTCTTTTCCCTCCGCAGATCGGATCTTATAGTCCTGGACGGCCCCGAGGAACGCGAATCTGGCCTGGGGCTTTCAGCAGCAACCCGGATTGAAAAAAAACAGGTCTGATACACGGGCACGAAAGCGATAATTGGGGCGTTGACGGTTCGGCGTGTCGCGGGTAGAGTCTGGGCATGGATCAATACCGGATTGAAGGCGGTGCCCCCATTCGGGGAACCGTTCGAGCCAGCGGCAACAAGAACGCCGCCCTGCCCTGCATCGCCGCCGCCCTTCTGACCGACGACACGGTCATCCTGCGCAACGTACCGGACATAGAAGACGTACAGGTCATGTTTTCGGTTTACTGCGCCCTGGGCGGCGAAGTCAACATGATCGCTCCCAACGAATACACCCTGCAGACCGTCAATCTGATACGATCCGACGTTCCTGTCGAACTGGCAAAAAAGATTCGTGCGTCCATCCTTTTCGCTGGTCCCCTACTGGCGCGCACGGGAAAAGCCATTCTGCCCCCTCCCGGTGGGGATGTTATCGGAAGGCGCAGGCTGGATACCCATTTCCTGGCCCTTACCGAGCTGGGTGCGCGGGTAGAAATAGACGGGGTTTTTACATTTACCGCCGCTACCCTGAGTGGAGCCGACATCTTTCTGGATGAAGCCTCGGTAACCGCCACCGAAAATGCCATCATGGCTGCGGTTCTCGCAGATGGAAATACGGTGCTCACCAACGCTGCCAGCGAGCCCCACGTGCAGGATCTGTGCCACATGCTGGTTTCCATGGGAGCCCGCATCGAGGGCATCGGGTCCAATATCCTGAAGATCGAGGGTGTCCGCAAACTCGGTGGGTGCGAATTCGAGTTGGGCGCGGACTTCATGGAGGTGGGCTCCTTTATCGGGCTCGCCGCCGCCACCAGGGGTGAGATTATCATAGAACGGACGCGCCCCCGCGACCTGCGCCCCGCCCGCATAGCTTTCGGCAAACTCGGGATAAGCTGGGAGGTGGAAGGCGATTCCATCCGCGTTTCCGCGGATCAGGCCATGAAAGTCGACTGCGACCTGGGTGGAATGATCCCCAAAATAGACGACGCGCCCTGGCCGGGCTTTCCGCCGGATCTGACGAGCATCATTACCGTGGTAGCCACGCAAGTGGAAGGTACCGTGCTCATCTACGAAAAAATGTTTGAATCCCGCATGTTCTTTGTGGATAAACTGATCACCATGGGAGCCCGTATCGTCCTGTGCGATCCCCACCGCGCCGTGGTTTCAGGGCCTTCGCGGCTTTCAGGTTCGGAACTTGTCTCTCCGGATGTCCGTGCCGGCATGGCCATGGTCATCGCGGCCTTATGCGCCCAAGGTTCCAGCGTCATCAAGAACGTCTACCAGATTGAACGCGGGTACGAACGCTTGGTGGAACGCCTATCCGGTCTGGGTGCGCGTATCGAAAGGCCTGCCGACTGTTAATGGTATATTCTCTCCATTGAAGTTATCTGGAGTGCCCGTCGATACGCGCGCTCTATCCTGATGAAGGCTTCTCCGGCTTCACGTTTTTTGTCCTCATCAAGACCTGATAACGCATCGGGGTGGAAAAGCACGGCTAATTTCCTGAAAGCCGCTTTGATATCTTCTGGTGAGGACCCCGGAGCGATACCCAAAACGGTAAAAGCCTCGAGATCGTCCCCATACCCCCTATCCGCAGGAGCCGTGCCACGGCCCTGCTCCCCTTTTGTCCTGCGCGCACCGGCCTTTCTTGCCTTTACCAGCTCCGGAGCGAGGATGGAAGCCAGACGTTCGGCCAAAACGCAGGCTTGGGGTCCCTCTGCCAGGGTCAGCAAGGAAAGGGCTATGGCGGAAAAATCATGAAACCGGGTCCTGCGCGCCATGAGGCTTTCTGCCAGCAGATCAGGATTCAAACCATCCCGGTGGATAAAAGCTTCCCTGGCCATGGCTTCTGTCTCAGCACGGGATTCTGCGGGTACGGATAGAACCGATTCAGCCGCACGAACAGTCTCGGCAACGACAACCGAGGAAGCAGCCTCCCTATTAAGACCCGTATCCCCCAGAACAAGGACGGACAGGGCACAGTAGGCAGCCAAACCCGGCACGGGTTCCACAAACTCTACCGGACCAGGGTTCATAAGATAGGCGACAACTGATCGATCCCTGCGTCCCTGCTTGAATAATTCATCCAACATGTAACCGACGAGCAAACCGAGCAGAATGCCGAACCACCCTCCGGTCAGGCCTATGAAAACACCGATAGCTTTCCATTGCCATTCCCGCCTGGCAGACCAGACCGATCTCGCGACAAGCAGGAATCTGCCAAAATTTGCCCTCATCCGGTCCCCGCTCAACCTCTTTGTCCGGCGAGGAATACGAGGGCGATGAAAAGAACCAAGATGTGGAATCCAAGAATAGCCGCCACAGCCCAGCCGAAAGGCAGCATCAGGGTAAAAGCCAATGCAGTTGTCGAGGTAAGAAATCTATAGGCCTGCACAACCAGGTTAACCGCAAAAGGCAGCAGGGCGAGTATGACGTAACCTGGCCAGCCGGCTCCGCGAGGAGAACGCATGCGCCAACCAAGGGTCAGGAATATAATGGCCAAGGCAAGAAAAGCGAAAGGTTCGGCAATACGCCGAATGGTTTCCGCTCGGAAGGCTTCGGTAATGAAACCAGCCGGACCTAAAAGCCTGGCCCCTTCATTCAGGGCGGGAACCGAGAGCAGCTCAATACCATTGCGGGCTTGGGTTGCAAGAATGAGCTCCTCCCAAGATACTGCAAGCAGGACGCGACCGGGGATCCCATCGGGAGACTTGCCAAAATTCCACACAGGTTCCCAGCGGATTTTCTCATCATTCCGATCCAAGCCCACAAGCAGGATTGAAACGCTTGAACGCTCGTCCTGTATATTGAATGGACCAAATTTGGCGTAAGGAGCCTGCACACCGTAACGTTCCTTTCCGTCGGCTCCGAAAGAAAGCATTTCGAATCCTTCAACATAGGCAAGGTCCGCAGAGATATGCAGGCGTTTCAGCAATAGGACATCACGGCCACCATCCAGGTTGGGAAAGGACAGGAATGTGTCCAATTCAACCTGTCCAAGGATTTCAGCCACCTCGTCCACAAAAAAAGCGGTTTTCCTGGCCCCATTCCTGCTCATGGTCAAAAAGCGGTCCACATCCGCATCCCCGGACACATCCTTGGCCAGCTTATCGAAAATATAATAAGCCCGGATCCAATCACCCGCCTTCACCGAGGAGTAGCCTTCCCGCTTCCGGCGGAAAATGGAAAAAGCCTGCTCGTCATCCTTGCCCGGTTCCATCAACGCAATGGAATTCCATGCTTCCGAAGCGATAAGCGAAGCAGTAGCCGCTTCACCCGCCTCCGGTCCGGCTATCTTCTCGGCAAGCGCAGCCAGCCAATGGGCATCATAAAAACGTCCCGCCGACAAGGCTTCCTTGGCCAACACGAGGGCATCGCTCGAATTTATATCTCGGGGAATATCCGGCAGGTATGCGTCCATGAAATGATCGGAACCGGCAAGCTGCCGGGATGTATCCAAAAGCTTCTTACCCGCTGCCCGCAGACTGGAGAGTCCCACCTGCAATCGATCCCTTTCTTTCTGGGTATTCGGGCTTTCTGGCCATACCCGCTGGCACATATTCATGTAGCGTTCGGCTTCCAACCATTCTCCACGGTCCATGGCAAGGGTTGCCTTTTCCGAAGACGAACGGAACAGGATGCCTTTGACCACCATATCCTGCCTGAAATCAAGCGTCACAGGCAAAGCAAGCAAAAATAAAGCAGCGTAGAGAAGGGCTACCACAATCGTTGCTATAAGGGGTTCCTTCATGGAATCGAAGAATTTGACACTGAACCGCTCTGGCCCTTCGGGAGCCCAGGATCCGAAACCAAAATGGCCAAGTATCGCAGATAAGGCTATAGCCGGAAAAACATCGATAAAATCAAGCAGGGTCTTGGAAAGTTTCCAGGTCAAATTAAAAACCGGCAAAGGCTCCAGAGCCCCGGGAAAAAAGAAACGATACGCAAAAATGGCCAGAAAACTCAGGATGGAGAAAATCAGGATCAACACATACGAAGGAAAACGACGATTTTCACCCATTTTTCGATACCTGATCTCCCGCAAGGCGTATCAGCACAATAAGCGAAGTCATAATTACACCCAGGGTTCCCAGCGCAGCAGGGAAAAGGAAGGGGCCATCCAGCAACTCTACCCAACGCGATAAAAAGCGTAAAATAATACCGGATGAGAGAAAGCCTTCCAGCAAAAGGATAACCCGAAAAGCAATCGCGCAGAGAATGAAATCCGCAAAAGGCCATCGTGTCAGTCCGGCAATCGGGCGTAAGGATGCAAAAAGCAAGCCGAGGGCGGCTGCATGCGCGAGCAGGACAAGCCAGCCAGCCTCATATGATAACCTTAAACGCTCGGAACTTGCGACCAATTCAAGGGATAAGCTTTCCAAGACAGGATTGAGCTTATTTGAAGGAGCAAAAGGAGAGAGGTCTTCCGAGCGTGCGGCCAGGGAGATGGCATCCGCGCGGGAGATAATGCGCAAAGCCTCGTTCGGCGCTGCAATGACAACCGGACTGACTGCGTTGCCTTCCTTTTCCATAAAAGCAAGGGAAAAATCCCTATACCGAAGGATAAGCCCCGACTCTCCGAGTGTGCGTTGTTCCACTGGCCCGGAACCCACTATTCCCATCGCAGTCTGGAGCCGATCAGAACCAAAGCCGAGCAAGAATATGGAGCCCGTGGCAAGGATCATGATCGTCAGGGCAGATACAGCCAACCCCATTCCCTTTCTGGCCGAATAGGACAGCGCGAGCAGGGCCGCGAAATAAACCGGCGCCGAAATCTGGGATAGAATCGCAGCTACAAAGGCTGTTGCAAGATCGAAGGATCCGCCCGGCATTTCAATTATGCTGCCGGTCCATGCCCGAAGGGTAATCAAACCTATACCAATAATCAGAAAAATCACTATGGAGCTTATATATACTATGGTTGTACGGGCAATTCCTTTCACGGGATTCAAGCCTAACACGCCCACCCCCTGATTGCAAGTCAGGAATGGGGCTTCGCTCCAGCAGGTTTGATCCCTACAGCCTGGGAAGCCCGTTTTACTAGGTTAAAAGTTATGCACAATTTGCTCACAACTCTTGAACCTGACCCATCCCGTTTAACTGGCAACAATGGAGATTTTTTAAACAAGCCAAGGAAAAACATGGCTCAAGACAAGCAATTAATATATATAATATATAGATTTAATCCGCATCACCAAATCCAGCCCGCACACCCGGGTTTTAGTCAATACCAGGTTGCCCGTTTTGGCTGGAAAAACAGATAGCACACACTTTATCCACAAGCAGTACACATGGGACAAGCTACCGTAAATCGTACCCAAATCCTCGTATTGAACGGATTTGCGTACAGTGCAAGGGATCTGAAACAAGCGCCAGATGTTTCCTCAATCGGGAGACAGTCACATCCACCGCCCGGCTTCTTTCCCCCATGGCCGGCCATATCATGCGGTTAAGGATGTTCCGTGAAACACGCCGGGGATACTCCCGGGATAGGATTCGCAGGAGCCCAGCCTCCTCTTTCGGCAATTCGATCACACCCCGCGGTCCGCTCAGGATTTCACCACGAAGGGTGAGGCCATGCACGGGGATCTTGATTTCAATCAGTCCCAACACCCGCTCGAGACGCAATACACATTCCAATCCAGACCAGGGTTCCTTTAGATAATCGGCGGCGCCATCCCCGAATGCATCGCCTAGATGGTCGGATGACCCGTATGCGACGAAGGGGACATGGGCCGGTAAAGGTGGGATGGAACGGAACAGGTTGGGATAGGCTACAAGAACGATGGAATTGAGGGGAAAGTCGAAGGGGACCGGCTTTTCGGAACACAACTCGAAGGGCAAAAAAACGGCGCCTAGGCGATCCATAACGGAACGTCCGGCACCGAATGTGTACAGGATCGACACAGGAGTTGCCTGAATCAGGTCCCGGAAGTATTTTCCGGGAGAGCTTTCATTTTTTCCTTCAACTCCAAAAGCATGATATCGGACCCGGCACCAGACTTTTCCAGGTCGGCGAAACGCTTGTCAAGATTGGTCCCCTTGGAGAAATCATCCAGTTCCTTGGCCGCATCGGCCTGGGCTTCCAATTGATCCACTTTCTGCGCCATCCGATCGAAAGCATCAAATGCACTGGTGTTTCCAGATACGCTGGAAATGGTTTGCTGGATTTTCTGTTGTGCCTCGGCCCGTTTCGCACGGGCGACAAGAAGGTTTTTCTTCCGCTGGGCTTCCTCGATTTTAGTCTGTAAATCGCGAAGGGATTCCTTGAGCTTCTCCACTGATTGCTTTTGAGCTAACCACTGCTGGTTGAACTGGGTGTAGCCGGTATCGTACTCCTGCTTGCGCACCAAGGCTTCTTTTGCCAAGTCATCCTGACCGGCGCGAACCGCCAACATAGCCTTACGCTCCCATTCCTGGGCTTGGGCTTGTTGGGAAGCCGTTTCCCTTTCCAGCTTCTTCTCATCCGCAATAGCCATGGCGACGGCTTTTTTGGATTCGATCAACTGTTCGCTCATTTCGACAACCAGCTGGTTGAGCATCTTTTCCGGGTTCTCGGCCTTATTTATCATATCGTTGACGTTCGACGATACGAGCGTCTTGAGCCTTTGGAAAATTCCCATCGCTCGATTCCTCCCTGCTATTGAGCCGCTTTATCGCGCTTGGTCCGGCCCGTTCGTAGCGCGCCGTTCAACCGGCAACGCCTTATTTATTTCCTGAATCCTGAGAGTATCGGATAGTGCTGGGTGAGTGCCAAACCTACCGCATCCAGTGCGGCCTGGAAATCCTCAAAATCCATGGTCTTGTATTCGAGGGTATCCACCAAGACAATTTCGTCACCTTCCAGCGCATAAGCGCCATGAAGCATGTCGCTTGCATTCAATTCGAGCAATTTGGTAAAGAATTCAAGACGTTTCCCGGCGGGAGCCGACATCACCGATGCCCGAACGATGACCAAGGGATCGGCGTACATGACTACGACACCTTCAAGCCCGCGTTCCGCATCCTCTACCATCCACATACCGTCGCCAACTTCACGGTAGCTCAATTTCAAGTCGATGAGGTAACGTTCGATTTTATTGTCTTCGGACATGTATGACTCCCTGATCCGAAAATCGTTCTAACCCAGAAACACCTGCCCCGCATTATCTATGGCAAGTATGGTCTTGCATTCGGAACAGCGGAAGCGACCTGGTTTGACCGCCTTTAACTTCTTGGAACAGATGGGACAGGAAAAAATCTTGGGGAAAACGTTCGCCTTCTCCACCGGATTGCCGGCTCTGAAGAAGTCAACCGACTCGTCAAGGTTATCCTTGATATTAAAGAATTGAGAAAAACCCAAAAGTTGGAACACTTCATAGACCTTGGGTTGTATTTCCAATAATACCAGATCGCCGCCGCGTGGTTTCACAGCCTTCAGGAAAGCGGTAAAAGAACCGATTCCCGTGGACGAAACATAATTGAGACCACCGCACTGGAAGATCAAGCGTACGAAACCAGCTTCAATAGCCTTCGCGACACGCTTCTGAAAGTAATTGGAATTATAAGTATCTATATACCCGGTAAGATATAGGACCAAGCAACCTTCAACCTCACCCATTTTCTGGAGTTTGATTTTAAGGCTCTCATCCTTTTCATCATCGAAACCGGGTACGATGTCGTTATTAGTCATGACGCTCCTTCCGTCCCGCGCGTTGCCGGATTACTCACTATCGTTGATATAAGTATCGGCCAACACTATTTCAACACAAAGAATATTATAAGTCTATGGCCGCTTTGTCAAACCGCGAATCTATAGTATTTTCACAATTCGACAGTTAAGATACCAATAGTTATTCCTCGGCTGAACCGGTGAATACACTATAACGTATAAAATCATATTCGCCAGCTGTGAAGCTACGTTTTTGTAGAAGATTAAACAAAAATCCGCATAAGGAGAGAATTATGCTCTGTGGGGATCTCATCATTGTGCTTTGTCGCCCATCTGAATCGGGAAACGTTGGCGGAACGTGTCGGGCGATGAAAAATATGGGTTTCACCCAGCTTCGCCTGGTTTCCCCGGAAGTGCCCTTGGACGGGACTACAATTCGTGCCCGAGCCATACATGCCGCCGACGTATACGATAAAGCCGGCCATTACGAGTCATTGGCCGAAGCGCTGGCCGATTGCGCACTCGTGGTGGGCACATCCAGAAGACGGGGTAAAAAACGGAAGGAATTTTCCCTTTCACCGGAAGATTTGGCCGTGGTCCTTAAAAATAGGCAGGCAGGACCTGTCGCGCTGGTATTCGGCAATGAAAGGACCGGGCTTTCCGAGGATGAAATGGATCTATGCAATCTTGCCGCGCATATTCCAGCCAATGAAGAATTCCCCTCCCTCAACCTTTCACACGCCGTCCAGGTCTTTACCTATACCCTTTCACGCGCATTTTCTGTCAAAACCGATGCCCATTGGATACCCGCAACGGCCGAACGGCTCGATTCCGTCGTCGAAGCCGTCGCGGATTCGCTTCAATCCATCGGTTTTTATACCCAGGCAGGCAGACCGGAACAAGAAAGATTTTTTCGCGATATCCTTGCAAGGGCAACAATTACTACGGAGGAAGCCCGTTATTTCGAATCAATTTTCAGAAAAGCCGCGCGTCTTTCGGGTTCAAGAACAGTTGCCATTACGGAAAAACGGGATCATACTTGAACCATGAAACGTATATGCACGGTATTGTTCGCCCTTATAGTCGTTTCCGCGGTCTCCGCAGCCCCCGCGGTATCGGAACCAAGTATTGAAGACGCACAGATAGCTTTCAATATCAGCATACAGGATGTGCACCAAGCTGCGCAGAGCGGAGACGACCGCAATATACCCGGTGATCTAGCCTTGGTCGTGGATGCGGAAATTGGATCGATAACGATCAGGACCGACACGGACGATCGTTTCGTCGCAGAAGTTGAGCTTATAGGTGGTTCCTGGAGGGGGGAGGAAGACATTTCCCTATACCGGGCTTACGCGCTTTTCGACAATACCAACTTCAGGGAAGCTTTTTCCCGGCGCTCGGCGACCCGTCTGATCCCGGGAGATAAAATCCTCATCCTTTGCCGCTATCTTGGCATAGGTGTGGACTACGATGAAACCTCGCCAATCGCCGTCCTTGAAGCCATTGGCCTGCGAAGGCTCCACTAAGGCAAGAAAACCGGTATATCCCTTAAAACCGGAAATGTTCCGGACCCAGGGGCGCGTCTGCGGCGAGCACAAGCGCCCTTTCTATGCTTGACTTCAATTGACGGACGTTTCCTGGCCAAGGGGCGGATACCATAAGGTCTAAAATTTTGGGGGATAGGGATGTTTCCACACCGGAATGCGCCTGCAGGAAGGAATTCGCCAGCTCGGGGATATCCTCTCGACGGTCGCGCAGGGCGGGAAGTTCCAGGCTTAGGGTGCTGATACGGTAAAAAAGATCGGAACGGAACGGTTTTTCATGATGCTTCAGTTCCAAATTCCTGTTCGTGGCAAAAATGAGCCTGCAATCAACCCGTTTTGACCTGTTTCCACCCAAACGACGTATCACCCCATCTTCCACTACACGCAGAAGCGAGGCCTGCAGGGCGGCTCCTGCGTCGCCTATCTCGTCCAGGAACAGGGTTCCCCCATGGGCTGCCTCAAAACAGCCTTCGCGCTTACGTGCTCCTGTATAGGCTCCCTCCTCGCTGCCAAACAACTCGCTATCCACCAAGGTTTCGGGTACGGCGGCTACATTCCGTATCTCGTAGGGACCAAGGGCTCGCCGGGAGGACAGGTGAAGGCATCTGGCCACCACATCCTTTCCCGTACCGCTTTCACCAAGGACCAATACGGGAACATCGGATCGGGCGTATCCGATGATCTGCTCCCTCACATCCCTCATGGCTTTCGAAGATCCCACCAGAAGGGAGGCACAGCCGAAACTGCCCTGGACACCTGGATAACGCGACTGCACGGATTCTGGGCTTGCCTGATTCGTCTGTTTCCGGATTTTCTCATTCATCAGGTCCTTATTCATCAAATCTTCAATACGACGCAGGACCATCTCGGTTGTATAAGGCTTGGATAAAAAATCCGTAGCCCCTTCCTTCATTGCGCGGACGACAAAAAAAGGTTCGGCGTACCCGGAAAGCATGAGTATGGGCGGTGGATCGGCAAGGGAACGCAGGTCGGAGAGCACCTTGAAACCGTCATAACCAGGCATATCGATATCCAAGAGGACGACATCGGGTCGACTTTCCCTCACTTTGGATACGGCCTGCGAACCATCCTTACAGGTGAACACGCGATACCGCTCGCCGAGTTGGAGACGGAACGTTTGAAGCTCCTCTTCCTGATCGTCGATACACAGCAATGCGCGCATTTTTTTACCCTCGTTTGAATAGACGATAAAAGAGTATCAGTAATTTATAGTACAAATAGGGGAAAAAGCGAAATATTCTCCAAGGAAAACGGAAACAAAGAAGAACACCCTCCATCCCTCTGGCAAAAACCGCCCGGGAAGGACGTCTTTTCCGTTCCGCAAACACGTCGAAGAGGTCACTGCACCATAACTGCAGCCCCGGACAGAGGCTGGACTGGTTCCGGGCTATCCATTTTTCATCGCCCGGCACACCATTTCCCACCAATAAGAGGGAAGGGGACGATTTCCGTATGGCCTGCAAGATATTTGCCTCGTCTTGTTTGTGGAACCAACCGGCGCATCGTCCGACGATGCGAATCCCGGGAAAGGTATGGCGAAGGTTGCGTTCGGCCGTTTGCAGGCTTTTACGGTGGGATCCCAGCAAATACAGAGATCGGGAACCGGTTTCAAGGGCGGTGAGCAGTTTGACTACAAACTCAAAAGGCATATATCGCACTGCTGTTTTTCCCGAAAGGAAACGCGCCCCGCTCACCAGGCTCTTGGAAATGGGAATCACCAAGGCCGCATTCAGGACATACGCCCGATATTCGGCATTCCTGCGGGCACGGAGCAAATCCCATAAGGATAAAAGCACGATTTGTCTGTTTTCACCGGAAGCCAGTAATGCGGCCGCCGCATCCGGGATATTTTCCGGGGCCAGAATATCCAGGGGGACCTTTAACAGTTGCAGACGTTCTATGCCGGGGAGTCCGGGGTTGGTATCCACGATGCTTTCTCCAATAAAATCGCATGGACCGCCGCGAGCGCGAAAATGGCGGCGGTTTCGGTTCTGAGCACGTTCGCTCCTAGCAGGGCGGGAAGGAAGCGGGCGGAAACGAGTTGTTGAACTTCCAAGGGGGAAAAGCCGCCTTCCGGACCGACCGCCAAAGCCACCGCGTCAGGGCCGAGGCCAAGATAGCCGTGGAACGTTCCCTGCGCAAGGGGGTCCTGATGCAAAAAAATGCCCACCGGCAAAGCACTTCCCCCAGTAAAGGTCCGCCATTTAGCCAAAGCCTCATCCAGTGACAGGGGCTCCGTCACCGCCGTTGCCACATCGGAACCACTCTGCTGCCTTGCTTCCCTGATGATACGCGACCAACGTTCCCTCCTCACCATGACCTCAGAACCGGAATCCGGTCTGGAAACAGATCTTTGCGCGATGACGGGCAGGATCATGCTTACACCTGCTTCTGTCGCCTGGCGAACGATCAGATCCATCTTGGAGCCTTTGGGAAGGGCCTGGATGAGTACTATCGGGGGAAGGACGGGAAGCGCGACCCTTCTGGCGGCATCGGCCTGCTGCATCGAACCGAAAGCTGTTCGGCCACCGGCAGGAAGGCGGGAACCCGGATTCCCCTGAGGCACCATGTTTTCCGCCTCTTCAACCAAGACGCAATCCAGGGAGCCGGAAAGGGCTGAACGTATTTCGAGGGTGGTTTCCACTCCATCGGGCAGCAGGGCCCGGATGCGATCTCCAGGCCCCTGGCGCAACACCCGGGCAATATAACGGTAATCCTTGCCCTCAAGCCTGATCAATCCGTTCGCATCGGGAAATGCCCCCAATAAGAAACGACGCACCTTTCGGGATTCCGGCGCCGACTATTTTGATGGGTCGGGGGCGAGGGTTCCGGCGGCTTTTTCTGTCTCCGCCTTGAGTGCGGCTTCGGATTGCAGCTCCTTCAAGGTCTTGACACCGCGCATCAGTTCGGGATAACGGTCCGAACGAAGCAGATCCACAGCGGCTTTGAGCTGGATATCATATTCGAGATCATAAACCGGTGCGATTACCGTCCTGTTCTGCTCATCCCGGACCAACCTCTTCAGGAGGCTCCCACTCAGCTTATAGGTATCGGCAAGCTCTTGTACGAATGCTTCGATCCGGGTGGGAGTCGGGTTGGAATTGTCCTTGACAAAGGCGGGAATGAGGTCATCGGATATCAGCTTGTTCAGACTATCCGCCTCGGCATCGGTAAGCACGGGGAAACCTACTTCAAGATCGGGCGGAATACCGATCTTATCAATATTCACGTCGCTGGGCGTGTAATAGCGGGAGGTCGTGATCTTGAAGCCGGATTTTACCGAAGGGTCGATCGGGAAGATGACCTGCTGGACAGAGCCTTTTCCGTACGATTTTTCTCCTACAAGATAGGCACGTCCCCTATCCTTCAGGGCACCCGCAACGATCTCCGAAGCAGAAGCGGAACCCCGGTTGATGAGCACCACGACAGGAATGGACAGGGGGACAATGGTTTTTTCCCGGGCCTTGTGAACGTAGTTCTCCTGGGGAATTCGGGACTTGGTGGCCACGACCACACCGCCGGGCAACAAGTAATCGGATACGTCGATCGCCGCATCCAGCAAGCCACCGTAATTATTCCGCAAATCGATGACCAACGCTCGATAGCCTTTCTTGGCAAAGGAAAGGATGGTTTCCTCCGTACGTTCGGCGGTCATGGGCGTAAACGTGGTAATGCGCAAATATCCGATATCATCGCCTATCATGGCGCTTTTTACCGTTGGAACCTCGATTATCGCCCGTACGAGTTTGACCGGAAATTCCAGCCTTTCACCGCGGCGTATAAGGATGGTGACTTCCGTTCCAGGAATGCCCCGCAGGCGCGCCAGCACCTCGTCCATGGTGAGCTTCGCGGTGGATTCGCTGTCTATCTCGACGATAAAATCGCCGGGGCTGATACCGGCCCGCCAGCCTGGTGTATCTTCTATGGGAGAGGCGACCTCCACCCACAGCGGCCGTCCGTCCTTGGCCTGTTCGGTAGGCTTGGTGATATACAAGCCTACGCCTCCGAAATTTCCCTGGGTCGTATCACTCAGGTCGGTCATGTCGGATTCGGATAAAAATACGGTATACGGATCGCCCAAGGCTTCAAACATGCCCTTCATGGCACCCTCATACAGTTTTTTGGCTTCCGATTCATCCACATAATGATTCTGGATAAAATCGAAGGCTTTCTGGATGATGAGGGAATATCGCCTTGACTCGCTGACAACCTGCGCATCGGCGCGGGGTGCCGCGAAGAGGGCGAAAACCGTACAAAACGCCAAGGTGGAGCCGATCCAAAGCACGGGAACCATAAAACGGAACGAAAAACGCGAATTGCGCGGGGTTGATACTTTCATGTTTTCATTCTAAGAAGACCACCGGCTTTGTCAACCTCTTGACCGCTATGGTTTATAGCCGTAGAGTTTCGACCATGACCGAACGCCGCACCCTTCGCTTCGTACTCTTCTCGCTCGAACTGCCCCGTCTGGCGTTCATGCTGAAAGCCCTCTCGTCCCTGGGCGACTTGGCGATGGCTGGTTCCAGCACGGATATCCTGTTTCCCTTTGCCATAGTCGCGGCATCCTCGCAAGCCCTTTTTCCGCTTCTGGCGCTCTTTTCATGGGTGGATCCAAGACGTTATGCGGCGTATCCGATTGTATATGCGGCAGGCAAGGCCATATCGCTCAGCACTGGCGCAGCTTGGTTGATCTCCGGATTCGACACCCTGGCGACAGCGCTGGGGCCGGGTGACATAGCCATATTCATGGTGATGACGACAGGTACGGCCATTCTGCTTTTCGATGCGATCTCGCTCATGCTTTCCCTTATTTTTCTTCGATTCCCAACACAGGAAGATGCCGGCAAACGGGGATCATCCAAAACAACGGATCAATCCGCCAATAAGGATGAGATCCATCCCGAGTTGGTGGTGGACGAAATCAGCGACCTTAACGGAGAAGCCTGATGCGGGTACTCCCGATCGCGAGCGGAAAAGGCGGCGTGGGCAAATCGTTGGTTGCCGCCAACCTGTCGGTAGCGTTGGCCCAGGCCGGAAAACGGGTTGTATTGGCCGACCTTGACTTGGGTGCCTCCAACCTGCATCTGATAATCGGCCATCGGGCGCCTAAAACGGGCATAGGCACCTTCCTGGCGGATCCGCGCACCAGTTTCGAGGAGACAGTAGCCGAAACGGATATTCCCAATCTTCGTTTCATACCCGGCGACGCCGAAATTCCCGGCAGTGCAAACCTGAAGCCCGCACAAAAAAACGCCCTGGCCCGTCAACTCCTCGGCGTGGATGCGGATATCCTGGTTCTCGACCTGGGGGCGGGGACCCACCAATCCATCCTGGATTTTTTCCTGCTCTCCGGGCAGGGTATCGTAGTCACCGCACCCACAGTCACCGCTACCCTCAACGCCTACCTGTTCTTGAAGAACGCTGTTTTCCGTCTCATGTATTCATCCTTCCTCAAGGGTTCAAAAGCCTTCGAGTATCTGGAAAAAATCCGAAAAGACGGCTCGCATCTGCAAAAACTCTACGTCCCCAAATTGTTGGAGGCCATCAAGGAAGTCGATCCGGCTTCCTGGCAGAAATTCAAGGACCGAATAGCCCTTTTCCATCCCCGACTCATCCTCAATATGATTGATGACCCGAAAGACGCGGAAAAGGCGATGAAAATTCGCAGGTCCTGCGCCGAATACCTTGATATACAACTGGAGCACCTGGGCGTCATGTACCGCGATTCCATGCAGGATGTGGCGCTGTCCGCACGCCTGCCGATAACACTCTACAAGCCCCAATCCATCCTTTCGCAAGCCCTGTACCGTATTGCAGACAAGGTTCTCCAATCCGAGGAGGATAACGCGGTTCTGGATCCGCGTACCATCGACGAGAGTTTTCAGGAAGCGAGCATGGAGGCGGAGGTCGATTTCGAAACCAAGCAGGGTTATGTGGAAGAACTCTTGCACTGCGGAGCGCTCAGCCCCGGAGAACTGGTCGAAACCATAAAGAGCCAGCAGTACGAAATCAGCCAGTTGCGGAAGGAGAATTCGTTCTATAAGGGTAAGTTGGCGAAAGCCCTTACCCAAGGCTTTCGTCCATGACGGGAAATAAAAACGAGCAATAGCAACAGGCGGAGCAGGTAATGGCTGGAACGGTAATAAAAGGCTCGGTATCGATAGAGATCGATCTGCTCGAAATAAACGTATCCCTCCGTTTCATTCCCGACAAGGCTGGAGAAGACTGGTCTGCGGAACGCATCATCCAGATACTCGGTGAGAAACGGGTTTCTCCGCTCCCTTCAGCCCGCATCGTCGATGAGCTGCTCCAGAAATTGGCCAAATCAAAAGAAACGCAAAATATCTCCCTATTGAAAGGCGTTCCCGCCGAGCCGCCCCAATCGGAACGTATCATCTGGGCAGACCTGAGCATACCCGATGATCTGAAAGAAATTATCGGTACCGCGGTAGATTCAGCCGGACCTCCCAAGCTGTTCCGCATAGTCGTTGATAAGATCAAACGTGAAACTATTGTAAAAAAGCCCTCACCCATCCCTTTCATGCCCCCTAAGGAAGAGGTTCTTGTCACTTGGGAGAAGAAAGAAACAAAGGAGCCGGTTTTTGTGGAACCGGCAGTCCTGGATACCGCCTATGCGGAAAAGGGCCAAAAAATCGGGACTCTCCAAGCACGCAAGCCGGGCAAACCGGGAAAAAGTGTCTTTGGCAAACCAGTTCCGCCTCCGGTGGATACGGGTGGGGACTTCCACACCTCCGATACTATCGAACGGGATAAGAATGAAGTAAAAGCACTTATTTCCGGGGTATTGCGCATAGGAGCCAACTGGGCAGATATGGTTCCGCTAGCCCGGCCAAGCTGGAACGTGGAGAAAAGTCCCGACGCCGCGAGTATCCTATTGAACTATGAACCGGGAACGAGGGGATTGCCTGGTCCGAATACTACCGATATCCTCGCTGTCGCAGTCGGCCTGGGTGTACAGGCCGAGGACCTCTGCACTGCGGAAGATGTGGAAAAGGAAATCGGCAGGGCAACCCAAACAGGGATGGCTATCAAATCCTTTTCGCTTTCCCGAAGAAAAGATGCCGAAGCCTTGGTGGACCTGGGGGCCGACAAACAGAAAGCGACGCTTTTTTTGCGGAAGGGTACCGGTGGTGGCGTTCCGCTGGAACTCAAGGCCATCTCCGAAGCCATTAAAACATCCGGTGTGCGCGGGTTTTCGGCGGAAAAGGTAAAAACCGACATCCTTACCTTCTTTAAGGGACCGGAAACGGTGCTTTCGGACTATGTCCTGGTGGAAGGAAAAGCACCAACCCGTGGAAAGGATCGGGAAGTCCTGGTTACCGCTGCCTTCCTGGCCGATAAGGAACGCATCGCGCTGGCGGAAAGGGTCGCGGCGTCGAGCCGTTCGGGTTTACCCCACGAGCACCCCGGGTTTTTCCCACCCGCCGAGGCTACCGGAGTCGCCCTGGTCGAAAAGGATGTAAAAATCGCGGCCGTGACCAGGCCTCCACCGGGAAATCCGGGGAACGATATTTTTGGAAACATCCTGCCCGGACTGCCGGGAAACGATCCACTTATCCAGCTATGCGCCGGTGTGCGCATGTCCAAGGACGACATTTTCGCCGATACTGCTGGCGCCCTATTCAACAAGAAGACCGATACCGCGTATTCCGCATACGTGATTCCCTACAAGGATTCGCGCATATCAGTCCAGATCGTCCCGGATTCCATGTCGGCTACCCTGGAATTGGAGAAAGAATCTGGAGGTGGCATCCCTCTTAGCGCCGAATCAGTGAGCAAGGCCATAGCAGACGCGGGGGTTGCCCGGGGTGTCGACGGGATGGCGGTCGCGGAAGCCTTGGGACGGGCGTTTGAACAGGGCAAGTGTCCGACCATGATCATCGCCCGGGGAGAAGCTCCCGTCGCGAGCGGCGCCTCCGAGATGAAATGGTTCGTGCAGAAACCCACCGGAAAAGGCGTTACCCTGCGCGAGGATGGACGGGCGGATTTCAAGAATCAGGACCGCTTCCTTACCATTTCCGAAGGAAGTCCCATTGCCGAAATCGTAAAACAGAACGAGGAGGGCAAATCTGGCTGGGATGTGACCGGAAAGGAACTACCCGCGGACAAGGGTCAAGCCATCGAATTCACCCACGACGATTCCATCCGGGAAGAATCCACACCAACCGGCATGCGCCTTATCGCAGGGAGAACCGGAGAACTGGTGATAGAGGGAACCGCCCTTGCGATAAATGCCCTGCACGGTGTTAAGGGGGACGTCGGCCCGGCTACCGGCAATATCAATTTTCCGGGGGAAGTCCGCATAGGCGGCGGTGTACTGCCCGGCTATGCCGTGATTGGGGGAGGCGACGTGCTCATCGCGGGGGCGGCCGAAGCCGCCTTGGTGTCCGCAGGCGGAAAAGCCCTGATCTCACTGGGAGTAATCGGAAGCGGCAAGGGTATCGTTCGGGCACGTAAAACCATCGAAGCGTCTTTTGTCGAGCAGGCTACCCTGCTGGCCGTAGAAGATATCCGCATTAAAAACGGCTGCATGCAGTCCCAAGTCAAGACCAACGGCAAATTGCGCTTGTTGGGAGAAAAAGGCCATCTCATAGGGGGTGTTTGCCGGGCTCGTTTTGGTGTAGAAGCCATGAATATTGGGGCCGAACGGGGAACGCGTACCGAGATTTCCTTTGGACAGGATTACTTGGTAAAGGATCAGATCGAAGTAAGCGAACGCGAACTGGACAGGATAAAAACAGCCCTTACCGAGTCTGATAAGAAGATTCAGGCCGCGATGGGTTCCCAGTTCTCCTTGGACAGTGCCCGGGCAGAAAAAGTCAAATTGATGAAGCTCATGGAAAAACACGGCATGCAACTCTTTACACTACATGAAAAATTCGAGGAACACCACGAATCCGAGGTGCGGGTGCGCGGCAATGTATTTCCCGGAGTGGTGCTGGAAAGCCATGGGCGTTACTTTGAAGTAAAACAGAAGAAAAGCCAGGTCGTTTTCTATTTCGACCGGGAAGTGGGCCGCATTCTCGATAAGGCCCTTAAATAGCCAGACGCAAAGGAGCCCCAATGCCTCTTTCGATACCATTTCCTGTGTGGCTGACTCCGGAAATCATACCCGGACTGCCCTTCCGCTGGTACGGACTCATGTACCTGGTTGCCTTCGCCATTACCTATCTCCTGTTCATTCGGCAGGCTAGGGAACAGAAACTATCATGGTCGGAGGATGAAATTACGGGATTCTTCTTCTGGGTTATTTTGGGCTTGCTCATCGGGGCCAGGATTTTCGCCACCCTCGTGTACGATACCAGCGGAATTTACCTGAAAAAGCCTTGGCTCGTGTTTTGGCCCTTCGATTCGGGCCGATTCATCGGCTTGCAGGGCATGAGTTACCACGGTGGCCTGCTCGGAGCCACTGCGGGGGCCGTATTATATTCCATCAGACGCCGCATGGATTTCCGCGATTTGGGAGACCTGCTCGTCGCGGGAATACCCTTGGGCTATACCTTTGGCCGTCTTGGCAATTTCATCAACGGTGAGCTCTACGGCAGGGTTACCGCCCTTCCGTTCGGCATGATATTTCCCAACGCGGAACGATATTCCGCCAAAGAAGCCTGGGTCGTCGAAATAGCACAGAAAACAGGCATCGCAATTCCTTCCGCCAATGCCCTTATAAACCTGCCACGCCATCCTTCCCAACTCTATGAAGCGCTTTTTGAAGGTGTCGTGCTTTGGTTGGTACTCTGGTTCCTGCGGAACAGGAAACCCTTTAAGGGTTTCTTGATAGGATGCTACCTGATAGGGTACGGACTTATCCGTTTTATCATTGAATATTTCAGGGAGCCCGATGCGGACTTGGGGTATCGCATCCGTTTGGTGAACGACGGAGTGCCACCCGCCCTCTATTCATCTCCCTTCAATTTCTCGACAGGACAAATCCTGTGCGCATTGATGATAATTGGCGGATTGGCCGTGCTCCTGGTGGCTTCGCGGCTTCCCCAAGAAAGCCCCACACGCAGGGCAGATGGCGGGAAATCGGTTCAGGAGAAGGAAGCCGAAAAACAGTCATCCCGCAGGGACCGCCGCAAACTCCGAAAAAAATTGCATTCTTGATGGGGAGCCATATATTGAGGGAAGACAGGGACGATTGCATGTACGAAGTGAACGATATCCTGGATAAGATCAGGACCGAATTCTATGCCCTGCTCGAGTATGACCCCGAGCTGGTGTCATCGAACTCCCGCGAAGCGCGCCGCAGGGAAGTCGCCTGCCTGATCTCGGAACTCAAGCGACTGGCTGAAAACAATTGATTTATCCTGTATCATTGATAGCCGACGAACTGGGCAGTCCCCTTCGCCGGCCTATTTTTTGGAGGAACGCCCGTGCGCTATTTCAGCACCCGAGACCGCTCGACCAACGTCAACTTCTCCGTTGCCGCCCTGACGGGCATCGCGCCCGATGGAGGACTTTATGTCCCAGAAACCATTCCGGAACTCCCTGTAGCGGTCAGGTCTTCGCTTTCCACCATGGATTTTCGCGACATAGCCTTTGAGACGGTAAAGCCCTTCACGACTTCCGACATCCCGGCATCGGTACTGCGGGATCTTATCGTCGACGCCTTCAACTTCAGTGCCCCCCTCGTCCCCGTGGGAGACCGCTTGGTACTTGAATTGTTCCATGGTCCAACAGCCGCGTTCAAGGATTTTGGGGCCCGTTTCATGGCCCGGACCTTTGCCTGGTTGCGCAGGAACGAAGACAGGAAACTGCGAATCCTTGTAGCCACCTCCGGCGATACCGGCGGGGCAGTGGCAGACGGCTTTTTCGGAGTCGAGGGCATAGATGTGACGGTCCTGTATCCCCAAGGCAGGGTTAGTCCCCTGCAGGAACGCCAGATCGCGGGTTTGGGGGGCAACGTCAGCGCCTTCGCCGTGGATGGCAGCTTCGACGATTGCCAGGCCCTGGTCAAACAGGCCTTCACAGATCCTTCCTTCAACAAGCGCCATTCCCTCTCATCGGCCAATTCCATCAATATCGCCCGCCTCATACCCCAGGCAATTTATTTCATAGCGGCGGCAGGAAAGGCGTCCAAAGGGGTTTTCGATGCGGATGCTGGATCCACTCCGAGAAGACCAGGACCGAGCGCGTCGCCTGTACACCTCGTACCGGGCATGCCCTTGGTATTCTGTGTACCCAGTGGCAATTTCGGCAACCTGACAGCGGGGCTGTTTGCCAAGCACATGGGAGCCCCCATCGACCATTTCGTGGCGGCTACCAACGACAATCGCACCATCCCCGATTATCTCGTAGCGGGGGAATACAGGCCACGACCCTCGGTACCGACCATTTCCAACGCCATGGACGTGGGCGCGCCCAGTAATTTCGAGCGCATGAGCGCCCTATGGTCCTTTCCCGAACTATCCAGAATGATTTCCGGGGCCAGCACCAACGACAAGGAAACCAAGGCCAGCCTTGAACGCGTATGGACCCGCCATGGCTATGCGCTGGACCCCCACGGCGCTGTGGGATGGAGAGCCCTGGACGAAACAGAAAGCCGCGATGGCTTGACTGGCAGCCTTAAGGTCCTTTTGGCAACCGCCCACCCGGCAAAATTTTCGGAAACCGTGGAACCCCTGATCGGAGAGCTTCCGGTTCCCCCTTCGTTATCGGCGGCAATGAAAAGGCAGATCCTGGCCAAAAACATTCCATCCACCCTACGTGCCCTTGTGGATGCCCTGGAAACACTGGAAGCAGGTGCGACTTGATGCATCCACCCCTTACCGGCCATAGTATCTTCAAGATATGACAGTAGACCAGGAAGACGCACTCTACGATTTTCTCGACAACGCGACGGCAGCTTTTTCCACGGCTGAACTCGCCGCGGAGGTCAGACGCCAGGGCAGTGGCGGGTCGCGCCGCCTTCTGGAAGAATTGATAGCCTTTCTCATTTCCCGCAAACTCGCGTTTCCTGTCAAGGATACCGAGCGCTGGATTTCTCGTCGCGGGTTTTTCTCTCCCGCCCGTTTCGCCCTCACTCCATCAAGACTGGAAATCCGCAACGGTATTTTCATACCAGGGCATCGTTTCCTTCCCTTCGCCAACCCACTGCTCCTGCCACATGAATTGAGTTTTTCCTGGAAGGGAGAACCTATTCCCGCCACGACCAGCGAGGGTCCTCCGGAAGATTTTTACCCCTTTTATGAATTGTTCGGTGAAGAATACGCGCCCCAATACATCGCAAGGGATAATCTTGAAAATGAGGAAGCCTTCAACGCTGACGCATACGAGGATCCACCCGAGATTTCTGTCCGTACCCTCGATATGCGCGCCATATATCGCGAACTGGGCTTTGTACCCGGCGACTGCCTGATTGCCCATACACTTGACTGGAAGGGCGGCGTATTTGGGTTGGAGCCGAACCCCCATAAGAAAATGGAAAGCGAAGCTTTGAATAAGGCTTTCGCCGAATGGGACAGCGCCGCGGAAAGGGGTTTTCTGGCCTGTTTCGATTCCTTGGGACCCTGCGCATCCACCGAGGAACAGGTCGCTTTCGCCTTCTGGTTTGGTGGGACCCGGCTGCTCGAAACACCCGCACGTTCCCTGGAAGAATACCTGTACGAGAAAACCGAGCGCATTGAAATAGTAACCTATGGAATGGAAACCCGGTTCTGGCGGGCAGGAAAGGAAATCCCCGACAGCGGTCCTTGGACAATGGTTGCCGGCCCACCGGATAAAACCGAATTCGAAGCCCTTCTGGCCAAGCTGGGGGTCCCTGTTTCAGAATACGTCGCGGAAGCCTTCGTCCGGGACGCGCTTTTCCGCAAGGACAGCGATATCCATCGCATACTGGAACGCCTGCTGCCTCCATCCATAGAATTGACCCGTACCGAACGGATGTACATAGCACAATTCCTGGCGGAAACGCGGGATGAACTGGCGGAATCCTACAATTTCTTCGCCGACCACGAGACCGGCCCGTTACGTTCCCGGGTGGCGGAGCTCCATACCGCCATCGTTGATCTGACCGCACGTCTATCCACCCGGGAAGATGATCGCGCACGGCTGCCCAAGCACGCGAATGTGACCCTTTCGCAACTGCAGAACCATGCGGCCAATCTCTTGGAAGACCTTGATTTCGACGAGGTTCCGGATGCCCGCGAGTTGGCGGGGATGGAAAATTCCCTGGATGCCATGATCGACAGTTATGAGGATTTGAAAGAGGCCATCGAAACCGCACGGGACGATTTTCGGCGGCGCCGTTTTACGCTGGTCAAAACCGGGTCGGCAGAAAGCGTCAGCGGTGGAAAAACCCTGCAGATAAGCCTGTCCGGAACCGGCGTTTGGCGTCGTATCATCGTTCCTGCCGATTTTAACCTTGCAGAATTGCACGTGTGCATACAGGCGATTCTTGGGTGGAGCGGCGGCAGGTTGCACGGCTTCATGATTGATGGCCAGGTCTATGGACCCGAGTCGGACGGAGGGGAACTTGCCGAACGGGAAACCACCATTTCCGATCTGGCGACGGCGGGCATTACCGATTTTGTGTATGATTATGACTACGGCTCCGAATGGGAGGCCCGGGTGATCCTGCTACACGAAGCACAGCAACTTGCGGGCAGGCGCCCGCGTTGCGCTGCAGGAGAGGGGATGGCCCCACCCGAAAAGGTTGGAGGTCCCCTGCGATATCGCCGTTTTATTTCTGCGTTGAAGAGTGGAGCGGGGAATGAAAAACGCCTGGCGATCTCGGAACTGGGCGATGGGTTTGATCCGGATGCCTTCACGCTCGAAACGATCGAAACGGCGCTTAAACGTGCCTTTCCCTATACCGCAGGAGAAGAAGAATGAATGCGCTCATGGATTTGATCAACCGCGGGGGAGTATATTACAATCTGGCTGGCAACACCCCCGCAGAAGCCCTCGCCGACGCAATCGCAACGATACCATTTCCAAAGAGCATGGACCGGGAAGAACTCCTGAAAGCCATTATCGAGCGTGAAGACTTGATGCCCACAGCTGTCGGCGACGGCATCGCGATGCCACACCCGAGAAATCCCATCATCGCCGACCCCGACAAACAGTTTGTTTCGGTGTGCTTCCTCCAAAAGCCGGTAGATTGGCAGGCCCTGGATGGAAAACTCGTAACCACCATGATCATCATCCTTTCCGCAACACCCAAATTGCATCTAGCGACACTTTCGCACCTAAGTTTCTTCTGCAAACAAACGTCCTTCAGGGCATTACTGGAACAACGCGCTTCCAGGGAGGAACTCGTAGCGGCCATAGCAGCAACGGAAAAGGCCTGGAACTAGGGAGGCATCATGAACGAAAGCGACTTGATCGAAAAAAGGCGTCATCTGCTGATCGATCGTTTGACCGAACGCTACGCAAAGGACGAACTTCCCCTGACAGAATACGAACGACTGGTCCAGGATGCCCATAATGCAGTGGAACTACAGGATTTGGCCGTAGTCGAAGCCATAGTCGGCGGCACCGGATACAAGGCCAATAGCCAGTCCGCGGCTTTTAAACATGAAAACATGCAACCCCACGAGCCCCAATCCCCTAAAGCTCCTCTCTATGCGCCCCTTTACGTTCCGCAACCCCCGGACAGCCCCTTCTATAGCCCTGACAAGGTTCAAAGCAGCGTTTCCATCCTGGCGGATCGGCGCCATACGGGTAAATGGCTCAAAAAACCGACGGTCGCCGCAATCGCCATTCTTGGTTCCCAAATCTTCGATTTTCGCGGAATCGATTTACCCGCAGGCCCAACGACACTCGAAGCCCTTGCCATCCTGGGCTCCCTCGAAATAATCGTGCCCTCCAACCTGGCGGTTCGTATGGAAGTCTTGCCTGTGGCGGGAGATGCAACCGTCGACAAGGGGGTTGAAACCGTCGAACGCCCTGATGAACCCGTGCTTGTGGTCACGGGTAATGCAATACTGGGAAGCGTTCGGGTCCGAATCAAATAGGTCTATCGGAAGTATACGCGGCATGTTAACATAGCTGCACAATGAAAGTTTTTAGAAAGAATTATGAAGGAGATTCGAAATGAATATGAAAGCCCTTGATAAGGTTTCTGTGAGTGTTCGCGCCCTGACCATGGATGCCATACAGAAAGCCAATTCCGGACATCCAGGCCTCCCCATGGGCGCGGCCGAGCTCGGCGCCCTCCTGTACGGTGAAATCTTCCGCCACGATCCTTCGGATCCTGCATGGGCCGACCGTGACCGATTCATCCTCTCTGCCGGGCACGGATCCATGTTCCTGTATTCCCTGCTTCACATGGCGGGGTACGGAATCAGCATGGACGACATAAAATCTTTCCGCCAGATAGCCTCGCCCTGCGCAGGCCACCCCGAATATGGCATGGCGCCCGGGATCGAAGCCACTGCGGGTCCCTTGGGACAGGGAGTAGCCACCGCTGTCGGCATGGCCATAGCGGAACGCATGCTCGCTGCCCGTTTCAACACGGCGAAGCGAAACATAGTGGACCATTACACTTACACTCTCGTAGGCGACGGTTGCCTGCAGGAGGGCGTCTCCGGTGAGGCCTGTTCCCTGGCGGGTCATCTTGGGTTGGGCAAGTTGATTGCCTTTTACGACTCGAACAAGATCACCATAGACGGCAACACCGATCTTTCCTTCACTGAGGACGTCGGCAAGCGCTATGAGGCTTACGGCTGGCAAGTCCTGCGCGGGTCGATGTACGACTACGAAGGCATCATGAAGCTCGTGACCCAGGCTAAAGCAGAAAAGTCAAAGCCAAGCCTGATCATCCTCACCTCCATCATCGGAAAGGGCGCCCCCACCAAACAGGGAAGCCATAGCGTCCATGGCGCCCCCCTTGGCCCGGATGAGATCGCCTTGGCCAGAAAGGAATTGGGCATCCCCGGCGATTTCTGGGTGGCCCCAGAGGCATATGCTTATTTCGCAGAAAAACGTGTGGAATGGAAAAAATCCCACGACGCCTGGCTGGCGGAATTCGAAGCTTGGTCCAAGGAGGATAGCTCCAAACGTGCCGAATGGGACGCATACCTCTCTGGAAAACCCTTGACGCCCCTTGCGCTGCCCGCATTTGCCAACGGAGAAAAGATAGCAACCCGAACTGCTTCCAACAAGGCGCTCATCGCGGCGGCAAAGGCGTGGCCCAACCTGGTGGGCGGTTCGGCGGACCTTACCGGACCCAACGCCACAGGCATTCCCGAAGCTGTCGCCTTCAGTGCCAAGACCCCGGAAGGCCGGTACATACATTTCGGCATCCGCGAATTCGGCATGGCCGCCATCTCCAATGGCATCCAGCTGCATGGGGGCTTCCGTACGTTCTGCGCCACCTTCCTTGTTTTTGCCGACTACCTGCGACCGGCGCTTCGCCTTTCGGCCCTGATGAAACAACCGGTCATTTATGTGCTCACCCACGATTCCATTCACGTAGGTGAGGATGGTCCGACCCACCAACCAGTAGAACATCTGGCTTCCTTACGGGCCATGCCCAATGTCCGCGTTTTCAGACCAGCGGACGCCGAGGAAACCGCCCTCGCATGGGGAATGTCCATGGAGCGAAGCGATGGACCGATAGTGCTTGCATTATCACGCCAGAATCTTCCGGTGTTCGCGAAAGATGATCCGGACTGGAAAAAAACGATAAGGACCGGCGCGTATATCGTCAAAAAGACCAACGGGAAACCTGATATCGTGCTTATCGCCACCGGATCCGAAGTTGCCATGGCCCTGGACGCGGCGGCAAAAGTGCCAGGCAAGAAGGTCCAGGTAGTCTCGATGATCAGCAAGGAACTATTCGAGTCCCAAAGCGCGACCGTCCAGGAAGCGGTCGTTCCTTCCGGCTCCCGCGTCGTAGTCTGCGAAGCCGGCGTACGCAACGGCTGGGAACGCTGGGCCAAAACCGGAGACATCCTGTCCATCGACCGTTTCGGCGAATCCGGTCCCGGCGAAAAAGTAGCCGCCCACCTCGGTTTTACCGTGGATGCCTTGGCAGCCAAACTCTAAGCCTGAAATCA
Organism: Breznakiellaceae bacterium; assembly: GCA_964202565.1. Lineage (GTDB taxonomy): Bacteria > Spirochaetota > Spirochaetia > Treponematales > Breznakiellaceae > SZUA-426. The sequence goes on from CAXNJE010000003.1 coordinate 36,674, forward strand.
AAGCCAAGGGCGGCTCTGTATGATTTATTCGGAGCCGCCCTTTTCACCATTTCCATGTCCTTTCATTACGCATTTTTGTTACGTCCGAAAATTATCTATTTAACTTGACGGCTCGGGAAGAGCCGAAGGATAATGGGATGATCCTATCCATGAGGAGCATCCTGTGAAAAGCTTTGCCCTGATACTGGTTTCCGTACTCGTTCTTTCAAATTGCGCCAGCATGCAAAAGATAGCTGGAGTCCCGAGCGAATCAAGCGTCATCGCCGCCGATACCGCGCTTGCCAATGAAATTTCAGCGCTCAAGACCCAATTGGAAGTACTTTCCACAGCCTCCGGCCGTATCGCTGAACTGCAGCAAACCATCGACGTGATTAAAAATCAGACCGATGAGCTGGAATCCCTAAAACTCAGAATAGAAGCATTGGATTCCACTATCGAAGAAATACGCGGCATTGGCCAATCCGAACTCGAAGATATCAAGACCCTGATGACGGATGTAGAAAAGCGTATGGATGCCCTTCCAAAGGAAAGCCTGACCCAACTGGTACGGATACTATCTGCGGCTCTGGAATGATGAACCTTCAGAAAACAGAGGGTGTTCATAAATGATCAGACGGGTTGTGACACAAAAGGTATGGCCTGGAAGATTGCAAACAGTATTTTAACTACATGGGGACTTTTTCAAATCTCGTTTTGAAAAAGCAACCTAATCCGCAGTTTTTTTCACAAATCATTAACTTGCATACGGTTGCAAAAATACTGCAAGAGCAATTTTCACAGATTCCTTAGTTTCTAAATTTGCCCATCAATTCGGATTTTCATGCGGCACCGCCCGGGAAGGTCCCCGGGTGGCCGCTTTTGGAAGGAACTTCCCTTACCACCAACCGAACGCGGTGCCGGTACGGGTAAGGTACCATACAAACACGATGCCGATAACAATGGTATAGGTCGAGAACCAGAGGGTAAGCGCTCCACCTTCTTTTTTCATCAGTGATCCCTGGAAAATGGAGAAACCGATACAAACGACATAACCGAGAAATGCGAAGACTCCGTATTTGACGTTTTCAAGCGCCAGTGCGTCCAGGCAAAACACGAAGGTGAACGCGAAAAGCACCACGAGGCCTATGAAAAGCAACATGCTGGTTCTATTATCCATTGCGAACTCCTTTAAAGTATAGGGCTGCAATTGCCCCGCTGACTGAAAATTATAACCGCTCACGATGCACTTGTCCATCCAAAATACCTATGGCATTGCGGCATGCGGTATCCTGAGCTTTACCAAGCAGCGGCTATATGTTATTACATCATAAAGTCACTATAGCAAGGAAGCTACATGAACATTATCAAGGATAGCGTAGTCAGTATCGACTACACCCTGACGGATTCTACCGGGTCGGTTCTGGATTCCTCCAAGGAAACCGGTCCTTTGTCGTATATCCACGGAAACGAGAATATAATCGCAGGGCTCGAAAAAGCCCTGGACGGCAAGAAAACAGGCGATTCCTTCAAGGTAACGGTACCGGCTGCCCAGGCTTATGGCGAACGCGACGAAAGTCTGGTCGTTGAGGTTCCGATCGATCGCTTCCAAGGTGCGGGAAAGGTCGAGGAGGGCATGCAGTTCGAAGCTGAAACCGCAGAAGGGTCCAGGCTCGTCACAGTCACGAAAGTAAGCGACAAAACGGTAACGGTCGACGCGAACCACCCCTTGGCCGGCATCGAACTCAATTTCGACGTTTCCATAACCGAAGTGAGGGAAGCCAGCGCCGAAGAACTGGAGCACGGCCATGTCCATGGCGCACACGCCCACGGCGGCTGCGGCGACGGTGGCTGCGGGTGTGGCAGCGAAGGCGAAGAGTGTGGTTGTGGCGACGATTGTTCCTGTGAGGATGGAGAAGATTCCGCTTCATCAGGATGCGGTGGGTGCGGCTGTCATTGATTGAACGGGAAGCGCCATGACCGCGCTTCGGCCCTTCGATATTCCGCTCGTACTGGTCGCTGTAGCGATAACCTTGGCATCTACCCTACTCGTATACGGCAATTCTGCGGGAACTGCCAGGGTAGTGGTGGAAGCCGGTGATCGTGAATGGATTTATTCCCTGGAGAACGATGAAAAGATCTCTGTAACGGGTCCTTTGGGAATAAGCATCATTGCCATCCACGACGGCAAAGTACATTTCGAAGAATCGCCCTGCGTAAACCAGGTATGTGTCGCATCCGGCACCATCGAACGGCCAGGCCAGTGGTTGGCCTGTCTGCCGAACGCCGTATTCGTACGCATCGAAGGAAGCCCCGGTGAGGATGAACCCGATGCTACCAGCCGTTGATCAGGGCAAAAGAGCCGAAACCCGGGATGCCGTAGCACTACTGGGTGCATTCTGCCTTTTTCTTTCGACCATCGAATATCTTATTCCCAAGCCCCTGCCCTTCATGCGAATAGGCATCGCGAACCTGCCGCTCATGCTCGCCTTGGATCTTTTTCCGGCAGGTCCTTTCTTCCTGCTGGCTGCGATCAAGACAGTCGGACAGGGACTGGTGACCGGATCGCTTTTTTCCTACGTATTCCTTTTCTCACTGGCAGGGACCTTCTCCTCGGCGCTGCTCATGTTTGCCCTGCGTCGCGGATTGGGTCCAAGACGAATCGGTTTCGTCGGTGTCGGCACCATCGGAGCACTCGGCTCAAATGTGGTACAGGTGCTTCTGGCGCGAATTTTCATTTTCGGTGAAAGCGCAAAATACGTTGCTCCCCCCTTTCTGGCGTCCGGAGTCATAACGGGCATTGCCTTGGGAGTTTTCTGCGAGGCTTTTACACTTCGATCGGTCTGGTATAAGACCAGACTTGCCGCGCTGGGTAAAGGCGCTTCATGAAACAAGTAACTGGAGTGCCACCCAAGCCTGTGGTCTTTTCCTTAGCTTCGCGGGAACGGCGTGGCAATGTGTTCATACAGCATTTCCCCAGCGAAGCCCTTTTTATCAGCGGGCTCATCGCGATGCCGGCTTTCCTGTTCAACCCATCCATCGCTTCCAGATGCGTTCAGTTCACGCTATTTATCCTTATTAACTGGCTTGCGGGAAGAAAATTAAACTTGATCCCATTGTTGATAGCCAGCGCGGGCATCATAGGCTTTAATCTTATAGTTCCCTACGGCCGCGTTCTGTATACCCTCATGGGGTGGCGGATAACAGAAGGGGCCTTGTGGGCAGGTATCGAACGCGCCGTGACTGTCGAGGGTCTGATTCTGCTCTCCCGGGTCAGCATCCGGTCGGACTTGCGTTTACCCGGAGCGCTTGGAGCCCTGATTGGCGAATCCTTTCGTTACTTCGAGCGCATCTTGGAGCGTAAGGGCGGGATAGAACGCAAGGATCCCATCGGCGGCATCGACAGGCTCATGCTGGAATTATGGGAAGGGCGATCAGTGGAAAAAAAAGGGGACCAAACAAGTACCCAACCCCGGAGAAGGCCCCTGACATTGGCCTATGCGCTCCTCATACCCATACTTGGTGTAATCTGGGCCGCCAGCCTATTGCCACTGGTCCTGCCCGGCGCCTAATCCTGCAAAAACCAGCACAGCGCAACCAAGATGCTGCTAGAGTCGTGGTATGGGGATGGAGCTTTGTGATGTCCTTTGCTTTCCAAGCGTTTTTCTTGCACCAGGGATTTATACCCTCTTTTTAACCCTTTCCAGAGCTTCGGCTGCTTCCTTATAGTTCGGATTAATCTTGAGGGCACGCTCGAACGCCACCACGGCGGAAGCGTATTCCGCCCCCAGTTCGCGAGCGATACCCAGACGGTACCACCAAAGCGACAAGCTTGGTTCCATCTGGACCGCAGTCGTGTAGGCTATGTCGGCGTGTTTGGGTTTTCGTTGGATGCGATAAATCTCGCCCATGAAAAAATAGGCTACGCTCACCCGCTCACCCTGGGGTGCGGAGTCGACATAACGCTGCATCTGCTTCAGGGATTCACGATAGTCCTCAAGATAAAAATACGCTTCCCCCAAGGATTCGATAACGCGATAATCGTTCTGATTTATCTTGAGCGCTTTCAAGCCCCATTCCAACACCTCGGCAAATTTTTTCTGACGCAAGAGGGTCCAGGTAAGTACTGTGTAGGAATCCATATTTGTGGCGTTTTGACTGATTTCTTCCTTGCAGATGCGTACAGCCGTTTCATAAAGCTGATTGGCTTCCACCGTCCGCCCCCGGGCTTCCATATCCCGGCCTTGACGGTAGGTTTTCAGCGCGTCCTGTTTTTCCTGCGCAACAAGCGGCGAGACAAAAAAGAGGACAAAAACAAACGAAAAGATACATTCGGCAACGATTCCGGAAGTTCTGGCTTTCATGGTCATATAATGCCCCGTACGGGACCTGCGTTTCAAGCTCCGGACCACGTCACTACATCGGCTACATGGCCGAGTTCCAGAAAACCGTTTACCGGAGGATCAAAGAACCCGCTGGCCGCTACCGTTTCCTCCAAACTGGCCACGAGTGTTCGTTCCACGATCAGATCGCAGGTTTCGCGGGCTCTGGATACGAATTTGGATTCAGGGGTTTTCACTGTGGACGGCCTGATGGAAGATTCCGTCCCGCGACGGCTTAGCCGAACGAGAGTTGCGCCACCAGCGCCCTTTTCCATGGCCATACGGACGCTTTCCTCCACAGAACCCTCTTCACAAATCAAAGTAAAACTGAGAAGGGAGGTTTTTCCCGATGCAGCCTTGTTCCGGCGCGTACGCGGCGCCCCATGCAGCCTGCGCCAATCGGTCGACCCGCGAATTTCGTCCAGCACGCTTATCACCTGCTCCATGCTGGCCACATGCCTGCGCTTGTCCCGCATCATGCGTGTATTGACGGCACGAACCCGTACCGGGCTCCTATAGATGAAACCCTTTCCTGGCTGATCCATACCTGCTTTTCGGATGACCGCATCCAGCACGAAATCCACGTCGCCTTCGGGTACGAGGAACCAGATTATCTCCTTTTCCACCGGGATCGTGATGCGCAGCAAACCCAACTTGTTACGTAAACCCATGCCTTCACCGTAACTTATTATGGGCACGCACAAACCCATATCCAGCGCCATCCGGGCCAGCGCATCGCCATCGCCACGTTTCACGATGCAGCGGATCAACTCGTACACGGGGCTCTTCGCACCTTTCGGTACAGGGAGATGATCCTTCAGGTCCGTACGCCAGGGATCGGGATTATTGCCTTCAAGGCTTGTGTGTTCGGCGAAAATGCTGCCCCTACCGGGCAAGTATAAATCTGCAGCGCGGGCAACGCTGTCCATTATCGCTTCCTCATACTCCCGGGGCACATAAAACCGGAACAAATCGGCCCTATCTTCCTCGATTACCATTCGCCGGCCAATCGAAAATAATGTGGAATGTTCGGAAAGCGTTAGTTGCTTCGCTTTCATTCCGTAGGATTCGCTTATACCCACACGCTCCAGTTCCGCATCCACCAAGGGGGAAAGGCGGGAATCCACGATACAGCTTATTTTGGAAACCTCGAGGCACTTCATGCTTCATGCCCTCCAGATTCAAAGGCCTTCCCTCGCCGGGCCCGGATATACAGCCCGGAGGCGAGTACGGCGATTATGGGGAAAACAGAAGCACAGGCCAAAATTCCGAATACATCCGCATTCCCGGTGCGTTCTCCAATACCCAGACCTGCGGCTATCACCAATGGCACTGTAATTGGCCCCGTAGTGACCCCCGCGGAGTCCCAGGCAATGGCTGTGATTTCTTCGGAAGAAAATATACTCATAACCAGTGCCAGGGAATAGGAACCCGCCAACAAGGGTAAAAGGCTCAGATCAAAGAGGATGCGGCCGAAGCCGACTACCATACCGATACCCACACCTACTCCAACCGTGGTGACCAGGAAGGAACGCCTGTATGTTCCGGTGGTAAGCTCTTCCAGCGTTACGCCCAGGGCGTTGAGCGAAGGTTCCGCCATGGTGGCTCCCAAGCCCATGATGAATACGAATAGCAGAACGAGCAGGTAGCCCCACACGCGGTTTTTACCGGCGATCGCTTCATCTATTGGTATCAACAGGTAGCTTTTTTGCCCGGCGTCGTAACGTTCCCGGTCGAAAATCCTGAACTCCGGTCCCGAGGGGGAATCAACCGCAAGGTATTCCCCTATTTTTCCATCCTTCCGGACAGTCCGCAGAATCAGGGATTCGTCCAAGTCGGTATACAGAACCGCCTTATCAGGCCTCTCGGTGGCTTCAAAGGCCCTTGGCAGGGAAGCGCCGGATTGGCGACCCAAACTACCCAAACCACTCTCCATGCCCAGCCCGAAAAGGAATAGTCCGATCAGACTGAATATCAAACCCAACACAATCTGATCGGGCTGGGGCAATTTTTCCCTAACCACCAGCAACAAGGCAAACAGTAAGACCAAAGATAGTGGCAGGATGGCCTTGACGGCATCCATCGCCGCACGCAAAACCAACGGACGGGGGACCGGGGCTTTTATCACGACAGGTTCGGATATGTCGCTGGATGGGCTTTCGGCTGAAGTATCTGCTTCTTCAGGAAAGGCCAGTGCGATATCTGAACCATTCATGTGTCCTGCAGCAAGCTCCCGAAGCCGGGCCTCGGTTCCGACTATGAAAAGCGCGGCTTTCCGGTTTGCCTGGGAAAAGAAACCTTGCGTATCCATGGGAAGTGGGGCTGCCGGAGCGAGCCCCAGAGCCAGTATCAGCACGGCGCCTACGGGCAGGGCTGAAGCCAAGGATACCACACCCAGTCCTCCGGCCCCGTCTTCTTCCTTCCCCGTCATTCGGGAGACACCGACACCGAGGGAAATGACCAAGGGAACCGTAACAGGTCCTGTAGTAACTCCACCCGCATCCCAGGCCAGACCTATGACTGCCGAAATGCGCGGGTCCCGGTATACGAACCAGGACAGCACAAACAATGCGGGAAACAGTATGAACAGGAACGGTTTGAGCGACCAAGCAAAAAGAAAACGAAAAACGCCCAATACGACTGCGATGCCAACACCCAAGGCAACAGCAGCAACCAACCAGGAAGAACCCCTGTTGAGCAGGAGGTACAATACAGGGGCAGACCAGGGTGTGGTAGCGCCCCCCTGGACTTTGAGGAAGGCAATGGCAGGCTCCGCATAGGTTGCCGTCAACCCAAGCACGACCGAAAAACCCGCCAGAGCCCCAAAGCCCGCGCGCCCTGGCAAGCGTAACCCGCAACGCTCCCCCAAGGGCATGATGCCCAGGAACAAACCCTCCATGAAAAAGGCCAGACCGACGATCACCGATATGGTACCGGCGGCCACTTTTACGAAATCCTGAATGGGTGCGCGCAGTATCAGAATCTGGAAAACGGCCAGATAGGCGCTGATGAAGATGACGGATCTGAATTGCCCTTCAAGCTTTTCTTTTGCCCAGGAAAAGACCATCGAAATTCTTCTGCCGGGGGGTATGCGCACATGCAAGACACTGCTCCTGAAACTATATTTTAATCATAGCACAAGAAAAATGGGAGCGACGACACGATTATCGCCGCTCCCATCAATACGCTGGCAGATCTACATTACGTTTTTTATACGCTCTTCGGAAAGGTTCATCAAACGCTTGCCCATAACATAATCGAGCATGGCTTCGGAGTCTATGAAGCCAGTATCGTATTTACGGGTTGCAGGAATTTTTTCCAGGGTGAAGTTCTTATCCCCGCCGCCGGCCATAAAGTTATTGACGACGATCTTATAGGTCGCGGCCACATCCAGGGGTGCCCAGGATCCATCGGCTTTCTTGACCTGTACGTCCTTGACCCGTTCGCCTTTGGCTGCGTTTACAAATAGGGTCATCTTGGCACCGGCAAGGAAGGCGTAGGCGGTCTCCGCTTTTTTTCCGTATGCAACTATGCAGAAATCCGTCATATCGTCCAGAACCTTCATGACTTCCGCCCCGCTCATATCGATGGTGGTGAGTGTGTTGCCGAATGGTTGCAACTCGTACACCTGGGCTACGGACACGTCGCCGGAAAGGAACACCTCACGCACGCCACCAGGGTTCATTATGGAAATATCGGCACCGGTCTTCCACAGCATTGATTCTGCGACGTACGGGCCTGGACCCTGATTGTTCGTCTTGGATTTAAGTTCATCTTCGGCGTAGGTCGCGACTTTTTTCTTCAAAGCATCAACGGAAGCGGAATACATCTTAAGTTTTGCGACGCCGTCCGGTTTTGAAGCGGCAAACAGGAAACGTTTGTCAGCAGCGTACTTGTCGCTCAGTTTTTTAACCGCATCGAGATAGGTGGCGAGCACCGAATCGGCTGGTACAGCGGCGTAGGCCTTGCCGTCGTATTCCCTCACGACGATTTTGCCATCAGCACTGCGGGTAAACTCGACGCGCTGCATTTTACCGTTCGCCCCGGGAAGGTCGTACACGCGAAGCTTGTCGGGACTGGCAAGAAGCTTGCTGTTGCCGGTGAAGGAAAGCACCTTGCCGGCTCCGTCGAATTTCAGGTCCAGTACGCCGACAGCGTTGGCCCATTGCCAGCTGGTAGCGACAAGGACCTCAGCGCCGGACGCATCCTTTACCATTGTGGGGTAAGGCGCGTTCAGCGCTTTTCCGATATCGGTGAAGTCTCCCAGCAGGGTATGCGTGTGACCGCCCAGAATGACGTCCACGCCGCTGACTTTGGAAGCCAGTGCCACATCCAATTCATAGCCCAGATGGCTCAGGACGATGATTTTGTTCACGCCCTTGCCTTCCAGTTCCTTGACGTATTTCATGGTGCTTTCTGCGGGGTCGAGGAATTTGACGTTCGGTCCGGGACTTGAAATATATGGAGTGTCAGGATTTGCCAAACCCAGCAATGCGACGCGGGCCCCAGCTATTTCCTTTATGAGATAGGGTTTGATGACCCCGGAAAGGGCAGGCTCGGCGGAAAGGTCCAGATTAGCCGCCACGATTGGGAATTTTGCATCCTCCGCGAAGTCGACCAAAGCGGCAGGTCCTTTATCGAACTCATGGTTGCCGGTTACCATCGCGTCCAGGCCCATGGAGTTGAGGAAATCCAGGTCCGCCATGCCGTTGAACTGGGTGAAGTACAGGGACCCCTGGAAGACGTCGCCTGCGTGCAGGAACAGGCTGTTCTTGTACTGGGCGCGCAAGGCGTCAATGGCGGTCCACAGGCGCGGGAAGCCGCCCAATTCCACGAAAATACGCTTGCCCTTCAGGGTCGAATCTATATCGGCCTTGAATTCCACATACGCGCTATCCAATTTGGAATGGGTATCGTTTACATGGAAGATTGCCAAGTTCAGGGCTGCCGTATCCATTTTTGGAGCTGCTGGTTCCGCTTTTGGAGTGGCAGCGGCGGCAGCCGGTTCGCTTTTGGCGACGGCTTCGCTCTTGGCGGGAGCAGGGGATCCGGCACACGCAGCCAGTAGCATCAGAGCCAGAGAGGCAGAAATGAAAGTGAGCATACATCTTTTCATCATGTTCCTCCTGAGAAAATTATTGACCATAGTATAAGCCCGATTCGTCAGAAAGGTATCAGGTTTACGCTAAAAGCTTGTTGATGGCCGCCGCCGCTCGCCGGCCCTCACCCATGGCCAGGATGACGGTAGCCGCACCCAGAACTATATCGCCCCCGGCGTAGACGCTATCCAGGGAAGTTTTCTGGTCCTCGCCGACGACAATGCGCCCCTTTTTGTCCACCACCAAGCCTTGGGTCGTCTTGACCAGCAGGGGGTTGGATTCGTTGCCCAGGGCTACGATCACGCTGTCACAATCGAAGGTGAATTCCGAGCCCTTGATGGCCACCGGGCTGCGGCGGCCTGACGCGTCGGGTTCGCCCAGCTCGAATTTCTGGACTTCCATACCGATCACCCGGCCCTTGTCGTCCCCAAGGATACGGTTGGGATTACGGAGGTAATTAAAAATGATGCCCTCTTCTATGGCGTGTTCCACCTCTTCCGCCCTTGCGGGCATTTCCTCCCTGGTGCGACGGTAGATGATATGTACTTCCTGGGAACCAAGCCGGAGCGCCATGCGGGCTGCGTCCATGGCGACGTTGCCCCCGCCTATGACCGCCACTTTTTTCGAGCGGTAAATGGGGGTAGCTGCACGTTCTGCGTCGTAGGCCTTCATCAGGTTGGCCCGGGTCAGGTACTCGTTGGCGCTGAAAACACCCACCAGGCTCTCGCCGGGAACACCGAGGAATTTTGGCAGACCAGCTCCGACACCCACAAAGGCAGCGTCGAAACCGTCTTCCTCAAGCAGTTCCCTGACCGTCCGGGTGCGGCCTACCAGGTAATTCGTATGAATCTGGACGCCCATCTTCTTTAGGATATCCACTTCTGCCTGGACTATGGCCTTGGGCAGCCGGAATTCGGGGATGCCGTAGACCATGACGCCGCCGGGCTTGTGGAAAGCCTCAAAAATGGCGACTTCGTGGCCTTCCCTCGCCACATCCGCCGCCACTGTTATGCCGGCGGGGCCGCAGCCGATAACCGCGACCTTCTTGCCGGTCGCGGGCTTTACCTCCGGGGGAGTCACCTTGCCGTTCTCGCGTTCCCAGTCGGCCACAAAGCGTTCCAGCCGTCCGATGGCTACGGCCTTATCCACGTCTTTCAGGCCCTTGCCCACCGTGCAGGTGGCCTGGCATTGTTTTTCCTGAGGGCAGACGCGGCCGCACACCGAGGGCAAGAGGTTGGTTTCCTTGATCACATCCACTGCGGCCTTGAAATCTCCGTTCTGGATTTCAACTATGAAACGCTTGATAGGTACACGGACAGGGCAACCGTCCACACAGGGCTCATTCTTGCAGGAAAGGCAGCGTTCGGCTTCGAGCCGGGCCTGGGCCTCGCCGTAGCCCAGGGCAACTTCCAATACAGTGTGGCCCCGTTCGATCGGGTCCTGGGTGGGCATCACCTGCGAGGGGATGGCCATGCGTTCCCGGGGGCCTATCTTATCACCCGCCGCTTTCTTCGCCTCCAATTCCGCGAGGGCAAGCCGGGCGGCTTCTTCAAGCTGGTCTTTGGTCAGTCCGGAGGCGCTCATTTCTTGCCTCCTGCGGGAGCCACGGCCCCGGCCGGGGGTTGGTGGGGATCCAGACCCATGCCCATATGGCAGATATGGTGGGCTTCATCCTCCACAGCCTTGTAGGCGCGAAGGCGGGTCATCATATTGTCGAAGTCGACCTTGTGGCCGTCGAACTCGGGGCCGTCCACGCAGACGAATTTTACCTCGCCGTCCACAGTGACTCGGCAACCACCGCACATGCCCGTGCCGTCGATCATGATGGTGTTGAGCGACACGACCGTGGGAACCGCGAAGGGGCGGGTAGCTTCGGCACAGAATTTCATCATTATGGGTGGCCCGATGGCGATGGCGAGTTGCGGTTTGGGATCAGCGGAGCAAAATTCCTTGAGGGGCTCCGTTACCAGGGCCTTGCGCCCGTACGAGCCATCATCGGTTACAATGATGAGTTCATCGGCTATCTTGCGCATGCGGTCCTCGAAAATGACCAGATCCTTGGTACGCGCGCCGATGATGATGATGACCTTGTTGCCGGCCGCTTTCATGGCTTTGGCTATGGGGTGAAGGGGAGCTACGCCTATGCCTCCACCTACGCATACGACGGTACCCACTTTTTCGACATGGGTCGGATTTCCCAGGGGGCCAAGAATGTTTTCGACGAATTCGCCAACCTGCTTTTCCGCAAGCCTATGCGTAGTCGCCCCCACGGCCTGGAAAACTATGGTGATGGTACCTTTCGCATCATCCGCGTCCGCGATGGTAAGGGGGATACGCTCGCCCCAATCGGTATCGATCTGCACAATGACGAATTGTCCGGCCTTCCGCGCCCGCGCGATCAGGGGCGCCTCCACGATCATCTCGTAGACATCGGCTGAAAGCAGCTTCTTTTCGAGTATCTTGTTCACCCCTGCAATCCTTCCGGAAACACCCGTTCCCGCGCGTTGAAATTTGCTCAATAATGCCGAACCTTTCGTCTGGCGGGCAGCCAAGACCGGATGCCCAAAAAACCGAACAGGAATCCACCTATATGTGCTGCGTAGGCTATCCCGTCCCCGCGGGTTCCACCCAGGTAGCCCAGACCGTTTATGACCTGGAAAATGAACCAGAAACCTATGGCCACGATCGCGCTTACCGTCGTCGGAATGATGTTGAAAACCAGCACCCGCACCCGGTTGCCAGGAAAAAGCATCAGATAGGCGCCCATGACACCGGAAATGGCGCCAGACGCCCCCAGTGACGGGGTAAGCAGGCCGTCACCCGTAAGGACGCACAGGATTATATGCGCGGCGGAAGCAAAAACGCCAGCAAAAAGATAAAAAAACAGAAAACGGAAATGACCCAGACTGTCCTCGACGTTGTCTCCGAAAATGGATAGGAAAAGCATATTGCCCGCGATATGCAGCAACCCGCCGTGCATGAACAAGGCGATGATGATCGTCAGGTAGACCGGAACGGGGGTCTTGCCCAGACCGGGAAGCTGATAGCGGTTTCCAGTGGAGCGGTCTGTGAGTGTACGGTCCTGGCTGACGAGGTCGGTTCCGCTCAGTATTTCCTGGGGAACCAGGGCATGGGAATAGACCACCCGATCGTCGGTTCCAAAGCCCTGGAAAAAAATAAAGACCAGGACGTTGGCCGCGATGAGAAGCCAGGTCACTAGGGGTGGGCGCAGGCGATAGCTGTTGTCGTCGCCGATGGGTAGCATGCTTGATCCGCATTGTACGGATGCATACCCATTTGGACAAGCGTCCAGAAGGCATGATAGACTGGATTAATGACAAGAACAGCCTGGGATGCGTTTTCCTCAGCGCGGGATGAGTTCAAAGCCTGGGTGAGCGGGTTGGCATCTTCCCTTCCAAGCCTGCGCGCTGCCCAACAAGCCCTGGTGGATTCCAGACCCGGTGCGGGTTTTACCGTAGAAACACCTGTTGTGTACAATGAGGCCTTGGACGACCTGGCACCGGATTCCGAGCCACGCCTGATCCTGGTAGCCGACAACCCCGGCCGGCGCGAACAGGCAGCGACGAACCGCAGGTACCTTGTAGGTCCGTCGGGCAAGCTCGCGGACGGGTTTTTTCGTGCCCATCCGGAACTGGGCATCGATTTCTACCGGAATGTGGTCATCCTTAACAAAACACCCATCCATACACCCCGAACCGCGGAACTAAGGGAACTGAAGCGCCTGGGGGGACCCGATATTGCAAAAGCCATTGTGGATTCCCAGCGCAGGATGGCAGAGCTGATCCACAGATTCCATGTCGCCCTTGGGTCCGCCCAGTTATGGATCATCGGGTATTCCGAGCTGGGCAAGGGGAAGCTGTTCGAAACCTTTTCGGATGCCCTAGCCAAAGCCTACGCTGCTGATAAAGCCGGCATCGAAGCGGCGGGCAACATGTACCTCTTCAGGCATTTCTCCATGAACCAATTTTCCGCCGATATTCGGAAACGTACCAAGGAGGGCGAAAGCAGCACGGATGCCTTGCAGCGGATCGGAACCTACTACCGGGAACGGGAATTGGGAACAAGGTACCCCATTTTCATGCATGATGCCCTGCGTGATGTACAATAAGACACCGATCCGGGCAAAAAAAAGCCGCAACCGATAGGAGGAATACGGTTACGGCCTGATACAATCTAATAAATTCTTACATACTATCCAACAAAGAAGCAGGCTGATAGTTACAAGCTAAAGCTTGACTCTGCTCAAGATAAGAACGACTCTTGATTGATGATCAGAGGAACTTATTGAGTAGCCTCGTGCCGCGTTTTTTTTCCCCCTTGTTGTATCAGGGTAAGAAACACCTGGAAAATTATTTTGAGGGTTGGTATTTCAAACAGGTAGCGCCGCCTGCAGTAGGGGCGCGATCGGCGATCGATAAGGGACTTGGCTTTACCGGTGGAAGGGCGTTCGCGTTCATCCCTGGCATCTCCCGTGGCGTCGAAACGGATACGGCCTTCATACAGACCATAGATGGTGCGGACGGAAAAACAAATTGGTTCCCTTTTCCCATAAGCGCCTTCAGCTGGCAGGATGAACCCTTCGGCCTGCGCATAGGGAACAACGTTTTTTCCCTCGAAGGCCTCCAGGTCGATCTGGAAAATAACGAGACGCATATCAAGGCGGAGCTTGGCTATCGGGACCCGACATTTTTAAGGGGTTCTCTGCTGTCGCCAGGCATCATGGGGCCCTTTTCTTTCGCGCCTTTCATGGAATGCTACCATGGTGTAGGAAGCCTGGATCATGAGACCTCGGGCTGGATAGATGTGGAGGATTACGGGACGGGTCAGCCCGCTGCCCGTATCGTATTTGATGGCGGACGGGGCTATCTGGAAAAGGACTGGGGCAGCTCGATGCCCTCGGCCTGGGTCTGGATTCAGACGAATGTCTTTGATGGGTTACCACCTCCGGCATCCTTCTTGCTGAGTCTCGCCCGCGTACCCTGGCTTGGCGGCAGCTTCCCCGGGTTCATCTGTGTGCTTTTGTTGAACGATACCGAATATCGCTTCGCTACCTACACCGGAGCCCATCTCGATTTACTGGAAACGGAAGGACGGACGGCGCGCATCCTGTTGAGCGATAAAACCTATAAGATGGAAATCCTTGCGCGAAGATCCACAGAAGGCTATCTGGCGGCTCCTGTCCACGGCAATATGAGCCGGCGTATCGCGGAAAGTTCAGACACCGAGTTGCGTGTCATCCTGAAGCGCCGTTCGCGGGGCGCGGAGGATGTCATTTTCGATGCCTTTTCTACAGTGGCCGGTATGGAATTGGTGGGCAACATCGAATCGTTGCGGCCTTGAATCAGTGAGTCGGCTCAGTCAGCTACAACCGGTTTGATTGTCAGGTTTTTTACCCACACTTCCTTTTCAAGCCGCCACCGGGCAAGGGCGTACTTTACGAAGTCCGTCGTTTTTAGCAACGCGAACATGGGGACCGGGTCCATGTTCGTGCCCAAAGCCAGCACGAACGCCCCGGGGATAAAGAGCAGAAGATTGACGAAACCATCGACGTACATGCCAAGGGCAGTATCACCACCTGCCCGGGCGACGGCGAATTGAGCGTTCAGCATGGTCCATACAGGGAAATAGACGCAGATAACCAGAATTAGACCGCGGGTCACCGTACGCGCTTCCGGAGTAAGGTTTCCGAAAACCAGCGGGATGGCGAAGACGGTCAGGGACCCGATCAGGGCCATGAATATTCCCCCAACGAAGGATCCGCTCCGCAACCATCCGGCTTTCTGGCGGGCTTCATCCAGCCTGCCCGCACCCAGGGTACCCCCAACTATTACGGATACGGAGGTCTGGATGCCGCTGAAGGCCAGAAAGAATACGTTTGCGATGGTCCAGCCCGCAGCCATGCCCGCGACCACCTCTGACCCACCCCTGCCGTTGTACAAGGCTGTCACTACCGTCTCTGACATGACCCAGGTGGTCTCGGAAAGCATCATCATGCCGGATTTTGCCAGGATGGTGCGGACTAGATGCCGGTCGAGCCTGAAAAGCTTGCTTAAGGGAACAAAAAATGGGGCGTTCTGCGTGCTGTCGGCCAGGCGGACCCGGGCGTATACCAGGAAGGCACCCAGTTCTGCCATACGTGCTACAAGGGTCGCAATGGCAGCGCCGGCAACTTCCAGACGTGGCGCACCCAGATTGCCGTAGATGAGCAGCCAATTGCCGAAGGTGTTCACCAGGGTCGCGAGTACCGAAATGTACAAGGGGATGCGGGGCTTACCAATTTCCCGGTACGAGGTACCGATGGCTGTGGAAATGGCGATGGGGAACCAGGTAAAGGATACTACCCGTAAATAGCGGGAACCGTGTTGTACGATTTCCGCCTGCGCCGCATTTCCCATGGTCATGAGCGAGACCATTTGTTCGGGGATGGTCCAGCAGAGGGTGAAATGGACGACCGACAGGCAGAAAGCCAGCAAGACCTTGAAACGGTAGGCCTGCTTCATGCCCTCTTCATCTTTTGCGCCCCGATATTGGGACAGATAGATGCCGCCAGCACCGCAGAGGGTCCATAGCACCACGAAATAGACGAAATTTATTTGGTTGGCTACGTTGATGCCCGCCATTTTGGCATCCCCCAAACCGGCAACCATGAAGTTGTCGATCAGGGACACCATGCTCATTATGAACTGTTGGAGCATGACGGGCAGGGCGATACTCAAAGCTTCACGATAAAAAGATACAGGACCAAGACGTTTCATATACTTCCGGAACCGCATGATGCGGTCGTACCTTTTACGCGAAGGCAGAAAAATTGTCAAGCGGCTCTATAATCAGGCTCAAAAATCAGCGTCTTGGCTGTGCAGAAAATGTGGGAGGGTGATTCCAGGACCATACTGAGAATCACCCGTTGTGGATCAGCCTTCTTTCTTTTTGGTCGAAATGCCAAATGGCAGATAGAGCGGGCAAAAAGACACGATGCTGGTCAACAGGAACACTACAGCCAGGATTCCAAGAATGATGGCCGCGACTCCGCTGATCTGGCCGGTAAGAAAAAGCACTCCAACGATCAGGGCAAGCACCACGCGGACGATACGATCGACAAGACCCATATTGGTTTTCATAAGACCTCCATATAGTAATTATAATATATGGATTTTTTCTCTGGATTCAAAGCACTGAATCAGTATCCTTCGCTTGTCAGCGGAACGCTGAAAGAGAAACTCGCTCCTGGACCGCTCTCCAGCTTCCAGCTACCCGACATCTGGTCGATGAGCATTTGGATAAGCTCCATGCCCAGCCCCCCGGAACGTTGGGGGTCGAAGCCAGGCGGATACCCGGCACCGTTATCGGCGACCAGCACCTCGAAATGGTCCCCATGCCGTTGTGTACCCACTTTGATGACAAGTTGGGAGTTCCGGGTTTCATTTGTGGGAGCGGAATTGTTTTCCGGCAAGGGGAAAGCGTATTTGATGGAGTTGGTAACCAGTTCCATCACGACCAGACCGACAGGGGCCGCCGTGCGGGCGTGCAGCGAGAAAGGTTCCAGCTCCGTCTCGAAGACGGCATACACAGGAGACTCGGTCAGGGATCCGTAAAGCGAATCCAGAATGCGGGAAAGGTAGATATCCAGACGGACTTCCTGCGGATTTCCTTCGGCACCAAGCAAGTCGTAGAGATTGGCCAAAGACTCTATCCGCGTGCGCGTATTGCTCAGTATAGACTGAAGCATGGGGTCAGCGTGATGGGAGGATTCCAGACCTACAAGCCCGGCCATCATGGCCATTCCATTTTTTACGCGGTGTTTCAATTCCTTGTAGAGGGCTTCTTTTTCCGCTACGGCCGCTTTCAGGCGACTTTCGCTTTCTTTCAGGGCATCTTCCGCACGCTTGCGTTCCGCGATATTGCGTGCCTGCATTACATTCTGGTAGGCCAATTTGGATAGCTGTTCCGCGATCAGGAACAAGGCTTCTCCGGCTTTGGTAAATTCTTCCCTGGACATTCGGGGGACTTCTGTTAATGCTGAGTCGAATTCGGTCTGGTCGGCACCAATGAGGGGAGCGTAGGAACGCACGACTTCAGGATCGACAGAGTCATCCATCACCTGCCCTATCAGCCAATTGGCTACATGGTGTTCGCCAACCATAATGGCGACGCCCCCGTCAAGGAGACCTCCGGAAAGGCATTGGCAAATCGTGGGACCCGAGGGATTGATTTTACCCAGTTCGGCATCGGAACGGATGCAGTTGGCACGACCATTCTCGGTCTTGCGAATGATCTGATAACACAGACGGCAAAACCTGCTGGGCTGCGTTATGGGTTCGCCTTCCGCATCCGTTATGATGGACGCGACTCCGGCGGCATCCGCGAAGGCGTCCTGAATTTTCTGGATTTCTTCCAGGTCGAATAAATCCTGGAAACGCAGGTTGAACGAGTCACCACCGCTTGGACTGGTGAGGGCCAACACTTTGGATTGCAGTTCGCGTTCATTTTGCTTGATTTCAAAAATATCAAGGAATACGAAGGCGATCCCGCGCGCCGGATTGGATGGATCGAGAAAGGCACCCCGGATCAAGACTTCGATCGGTGTTCCGTCCTTGCGCCGGTAGTAGGCGGCAACCTGGCTTTCTCCACGCGTTTTAAAACCGGGATAGAACTCCTTGCCAATCCGTTCGTAATCCTCTTCGGAATGGAAAAGCATCCGGGTGCTTTTTCCGATAAGCTCGGAACGGGTGTATCCCAACTGGGCTGCGGCGCGTTCGTTCACTTCCAGAAGGACGCGGTCCCGAATTATTCCCATCCCGACAGGAGCGGACGCGACCATCTGTGAATAGAGCGTTTCGTTGTCCGTACCGCCACCTGGCCTTTGCGCTCCTGATTCAAAGCGCAAGAACAATTCTAGGCGGCAATACGGGATAGGTCAAGTTTTTCCTTTCCCATGCACAGCCTGCTTTCTTACAGCGGGGCCGCCTGGGACCAAGCTATCCTACCGACAGTTCCCCATATGGTTAAATTTTTATATGATTATAAATTAGCTATGCATACACTTGAATTATCGCTATTTATGCTGTACGATTATGTCTGCTTTTAAAATAGTCTGGCTCACATCCGCTACTGTTCAAAAAAGTACGTAGACCTAGCTGCTTTTGATACAATGCATGGTCTTGGAGACACTTTACGCATACAGGGGGCACAATTCATGCACGAAAATGCGAACACAATCAGCGACGGCAAAGAGCAGGGATGCGGATGCGGCGAACGGATTCCGGCCCCCGATCTTTCACTGATCGATCCGATTCTACAGCACTACAAGGATATGCCGGGTAATATAATTCCGGTCCTCCAGGAAGCGCAAAAACAGTATGGCTATTTGCCCGAAGCCGTGCTGGTCAAAATTTCCAAAGAATTAAAAGTGGCCTTGAGCCATCTGTATGGCGTCGTCACTTTCTACTCACAATTTTATCTCAAACCCCGGGGCCGGCATACGATCAAATCGTGTCAGGGCACAGCTTGCCATGTAAGGGGATCCAAGAGGGTCCTTCAGGCCATAGAGGACCACCTGGAAATCAAGGACGGCGAGACAACGCCGGACATGCATTTTTCCATCGAGACAGTGGCCTGTCTGGGCACCTGCTTCCTCGCTCCCGCAGTAATGATCGGACACGATTATTATGGCGACCTCGAACCAAAATCGATCAAAAAGATGTTGAATTCGTACAAAGTGAAACAATAAGGATGCAGGATGAATAGGATAGACAACCCCCGACAACTGGAACAACTAAAAAATGAGCTTATTGGCGCCCGCGACGTCTCCCGCATCGTCATCCGCGTATGCATGACAGGTTGCAAGGCAAAGGGCGCGGACAAGATCACGGAAGCGTTCAGGAAAGAGCTGGAAACCCGCAATCTTTCCTCCAAGGCGGTTCTTGTAGAGACGGGCTGCCACGGATTCTGCTCCATGGCACCTGTCATGGTCATGGACCCGCTGGATGTTTTCTACTGCAAGATGACGCCCGAAGACGTACCTGAAATCGTTGAAAAGACGGTGATGAAAGGCGAGCT
This sequence comes from Breznakiellaceae bacterium, assembly GCA_964202565.1. Taxonomy (GTDB): domain Bacteria; phylum Spirochaetota; class Spirochaetia; order Treponematales; family Breznakiellaceae; genus SZUA-426. The sequence continues at coordinate 56,208 of CAXNJE010000003.1, forward strand.
CGTGGAGAGGTTGCTGTACCTGGATCCATCAACTGAAAAACGTATCGAAAAGAATTCGGAAATTCCCTTCTACAAATATCAGAAAAAAATTGTCCTGCGGAACTGTGGCAAAATATCCCCCGTGAAGATAGAGGATTATATCGCGGAGAATGGGTATGCGGCCCTTGCCAAATGCCTATCGTTGATGTCCTCCGTGGATGTTGTCGAGGAAGTCTTCAAGTCCGGCCTGCGCGGACGAGGCGGCGCCGGATTCTCGACCGGCCTGAAATGGCGCTTCGCCAATCAGGCCAAGGGCGAAGAGAAATACATGGTCTGCAACGCCGACGAGGGTGACCCCGGCGCCTTCATGGATCGGGCCGTGCTCGAAGGCGATCCCCATACAGTTTTGGAAGGTATGGCCATAGCCGCCTACGCCATCGGCGCGACCAAGGGCTACGTGTATTGCCGCGCCGAATACCCGATCGCGGTGCGGAATGTCGGCATCGCCATCCAGCAGGCGGAGGAAGCGGGCTTGCTGGGGGACAACATCCTGGGCTCGGGTTTTTCGTTCCATGTCAAAGTCAAGGAAGGCGCCGGCGCCTTCGTCTGCGGCGAGGAAACCGCCCTGCTGGCTTCCATCGAGGGCAAGCGCGGGATGCCGCGCACCCGGCCTCCCTTCCCCATCAACTCGGGACTCTGGGGCCACCCGACCCTGATCAATAACGTAGAGACGCTTGCAAATATCAGCCCCATCATCCTGCAAGGCGCCGAATGGTACGCGTCCATCGGGACGGAAAAAAGCAAGGGCACCAAGATTTTCGCCCTGGCTGGAATGATAAACAATACGGGTCTGGTTGAAGTACCCATGGGAATTACCCTGCGGGACATCATCTACAAGATCGGTGGAGGCATACCCAAAGGCGGTACGATCAAGGCAGCGCTGACGGGCGGCCCATCCGGCGGCTGCATTCCCCCACAGTACCTGGATCTTCCGCTTGATTATGACTCCCTGAACAGTGTCGGGGCCATCATGGGTTCCGGCGGGCTCATCGTCATGGACGCGACCACATGTATCGTTGATATCGCCAGGTATTTCCTTACCTTCACGCAGAGTGAATCCTGCGGAAAATGTGTACCCTGCAGGATGGGCACCAAGCGGATGCTCGAAATGCTCACCCGCATCTCCGAAGGCAAGGGCGAAATGGCGGACCTGGATTCGCTCATCGAATTGGCGGAATCGGTGAAGGACTCCTCCCTCTGCGGGCTTGGCCAGACCGCGCCGAACCCCGTCCTGACAACGCTTAAATATTTCAGGGAAGAGTATCGGGAGCACATCGAGGACAAGCGCTGCAAGGCACTCAAATGCAAGGCACTCCTTACCTATACCATCGATCAATCGCCGTGCACCAAGTGCCACCTGTGCGCCAGGTCCTGCCCCGTGAATGCCATTTCCGGCGAGGTAAAAGAACGGCACGAGATCAACCATGAAAAATGCATCTCCTGCGGAATCTGCCACACAGTCTGCCCGTCCAACGCTATCAGGATTACATCCGGTGACAAAAAGGTTACCGAAAAGGCGAGCGTATAATGGATATGATAAACATCAATCTGAACGGTACCGATTACCAGGTTCCCGCAGGCATCACCATAATGGATGCCGCCAAAAAGAACGGCATCAAGATTCCGCACTTGTGCCACGCCAGCTATCTTGAGCCTTCCAGCGCCTGCCGCATGTGTGTTGTGGAAGTCGCGGGCGCGAAAGCACTCGTAACCGCCTGCTCGGCAAAGGTCGCCGATGGCATGAAGGTGCAGACCCACAGCGAGCGGGTCATACGCTCACGGAAAAGCATCATCGAGTTGCTGCTCTCCGCGCACCCGGCCGATTGCCTTACCTGCGAGCAGAGTGGCGCGTGCAAGCTGCAGAAATATGCCTACGAACTGGGCATCAAGGAATCACCGTATCCCTGGGCGGAAAAATATGATTACGACATAATCGACGATAATCCCTTCTATTACCGGGATTACAACAAGTGCATCCTGTGCGGTCGTTGCGTGCGGACCTGCGCCGAAGTCCAGGGCGACCACATCATCGATTTTGCCCACCGCGGATTCGCGTCGATGATCTCCACTCCCCTGGATAGGGACCTTGAAAGTTCCGGCTGCGTATTCTGCGGCAATTGCGTAGAATCGTGCCCTGTCGGGGCACTCATTCCCAAAAAGGCCACCGGAGCCGGGCGTGACTGGGAGTTTGAAAAAACCAAAACCATCTGCCCGTACTGCGGGTGCGGATGTACCCTCGAATTGCACGTCAAGGACGGCAAGGTCGTCAAGACCTCTTCCTCGAAACACGCCCCGGTGAATGGCATGGCGTTGTGCGTAAAAGGACGCTTCGGACTCGATTTCATCCACCACAAGGACCGTCTGACCCAACCCTTGCTGAAGCAGGCGGATGGTTCGTTCAATCCCATATCCTGGGATGAAGCCATCGCCCTGGTGGCGGAACGCATCGGCTCCATAAAGGCTGACCACGGTCCGGATTCCATCGCCGGTTTCGCGTCGGCAAAATGCACGAACGAAGAAAATTATGTTTTCCAGAAAATGATGCGCGCCGCGGTTGGCACCAACAACGTGGACCATTGTGCCCGCCTCTGCCACGCCTCGACGGTAACCGGCCTGAGCATGTCCTTCGGCAGCGGCGCCATGACGAACCCCATCTCGGACCTTGAACATTCGGATGTCATAATCGTAAGCGGATCCAATACGACCGAAGCGCATCCCATCGTCGGCCTGAGCATCAAGAAGGCCGTCAAGCGGGGTGCCAAGCTCATCGTGGTCGAACCGCGAAAGATCGCCCTGACGAACATCGCCGACATGCACCTCAGGCAGAAATCGGGAACCGACGTCGCCTGGATGAACGGCATGATGAACGTCATCATCAGTGAAGGCCTGGCGAACAGGGAATTCATCGATGCCCGCACGGAAGATTTTGACAAGGTCCGGGAACTGGTCAAAAAGTACACACCCGAATACGTCGAGGGCATAACGGGCATACCGGCGGAAGAACTGCGCATGGCCGCCCGGGTTTACGGAAAAGCCGAACGGGGAGCCATCGTCTACGCCATGGGGCTGACCCAGCATACGACCGGAACCGACAACGTACTTTCCGTATCCAACCTCGCCATGCTCACCGGCAACGTGGGACGAAAGGGCACCGGCGTGTA
>CAXNJE010000004.1:0-53744 GCA_964202565.1 Breznakiellaceae bacterium
ACCTGAATGTGAAAATATGTACCGGAATACGGGATGCGATCAGTCCACAGCCTCGGGATTTGGTGCGGGTGGCGGGGTAACGAGCACCTTGTCTATGCGGTTCCCGTCCATATCCATTATTTCAAAGCGGAAACCTTTCCAGGTGAAAAACTCACCCGTGCGTGGAATGGCACCGACTATTTCCAGAACCAGTCCGGCGAGGGTATGGTAGTCCCGTTGTTCCGGTACTGCCCCGCCCAGAGCGAAAAGTTCCGCAAAAATATCCACGTTCACCAGGCCGCCCATCAGGTAGGAGCCGTCCTCACGCTTGATGATTTCCTCCGAATCCGTGTCCGGAGTCGACAACTCGCCCACTATTTCTTCCACGAGATCCTGTATTGAAAGGGCACCTGCGAGTCCGCCGTATTCATCCAGAACGAGGAGTGTGTCGGTCCGTTCCCGTTTGAAGACTTCGAAAGCTTTCAGGGATGACATGGTCCCGGGAATGAAGCAAGCCTTCCTCATGATGGATTTCATCCCGCTCCAGGAACCATCCAGGAAGGCGGTGAGCAGATCATCGGCAGCCACCACCCCCACCACATCATCCAGCCCCTGCTTGACGACCGGAAAGAGGGATTGTCCCCGCAGGGAGAGCACTGTGGCCTTGATGCTTTCGGCGTCTGAATCGAGTTCCAGCCAAGCCAACTCCGAACGGTGGGTCATGAAGGTTTCCACCGGTCTGTCACCCAGGTAGAAGACCCCTTCCACCATGCGCCGTTCCTTTTCCTCGACTATGCCGTGGCGTTCACCCTCCAGCAAGGCTATCCATATCTCTTCCTCGGTTATCACCTGGTCGTTGCTGCTGGAGACATGGAGTATCTTGAGAAGGAACGTGGTGGTACGGGACAGGAAGGTCACCACGGGGTTGAAGATGATCGCCAGGACTTCAAGTATGGGCACGGCAAAAGCCGCAATCTTTTCCGGTTTGGACAGGGCAAATTGTTTGGGAGTCAATTCTCCCAGAACTATGGACAGGAAGGTAAGGACGATTACAACCAGTCCTACAGCCAAGGCGGTCGCGTAGGGAGCCAGAAAGGGAAAGACCATCAGCGAATGTGCAATGGGTACGGCAAAAGTCGAGCTTCCAAAGGCTCCGGAAAGTATGCCGATCAGGGTTATGCCGATCTGCACGGTGGAAAGGTATCGAGAGGGATTTTCAGACGCGTGAAGCGCCTTTTTGTAGGATTTTTTGCCTTCATCGACCTTGGCCCGCAATTTACCCTTGCGGGACGATACGATCGCCATTTCCGACATGGAGAAGAACCCGTTCAGCAGTATAAGCAGAAAAATGACAATGAGACTCAGAAATAGATAACCATCATTCATGTTGGATGCAGACTAACACGACGGCCGGACGGCCACAAGGTCCGGGACAGTTTTTAAGCACAGGGGCCTATTCTTTTTCCTTGTCTGAAGCATAACGGGACAATATTTCCCTCAATTCATCGTCGATCGCCTGTTTCAGCCCGTTGCCTATGCCGTATGCGAGTTCCCCGTATTCGGGTTGGGGCTCCTCGCCGGGTGGAACCAGCAACTGGTAGGCTTTTGTACCCAGCACAAAAGCAAGGCGTTCCAAAACCCGTGCTGAAGGGAATTTCTTCATGGATTCCATATCGCCCACATACCCCGGTGAAACGCCCAATGCTTCCGCGAGGGCTGCTTGGGATAATCCCATGCGTTCGCGCGCTGTACGGAGACGGAAAGCAAGGATGGGGTGAAGGCTCGTCGGAGGTTTTTTAGGCATGTAAAAAATCTATCGCCAAGATGGCGTATTCGCAATACACTGATAGCGAGTACTTGCTCGCCTCAGGAGTGTGCCCCATGAAAAATATGGATGATGATGGCTTGATCGCTTTTATTGCCCGCAGGATCAAGTCCGATATCGATCTGATAAATGGCCTGATCGCTTCGGAAGAAAGGGGCGCACACATTGGAGAAAAGGATACTGTCGATATAGGCAGGCTTAAAACCCGTATCCGCACCGTCAGTCTTGGTATGGAGGCGCTTTTTTTGGACCAGTCACCATACCGCATCGATTTGGTACGGCATTTGGGTTTCATCGTCGCGGAGGCGGCTGAAAATGCGGCCGTAGCTTCGGCCTGGACCGCACCGTCCAAGCCCCTCCTGTGTCCCGATCGCCGTGCGGTACTCGCCGGCCTTGCATTGGGAGATCTCTGTTATCTTTCAGGCCCGGTCAGGGTCAGCCTGGCTGTAATGGACCCCGGTTTTGCCCTATGCGAAATAGGGTCCGATAGTTTTCATCAAAGCGCATGGATACGGGACAGCGATGCACTCTGCACTTTCGCCCGTGACATCGTGCAGGCTGATGTTGGGGGTTTTTTCGAAAAGGACGCGCACCATATCAGGATGGGCATCCCCTTGGAAATGCATCTGGACAGGGAGCTGTGGTAGTGGTTTTAGTTACCGTTGGCCAGGCTCACTTCGGTCTTGATAAGGGGGCGTACTATGTACACTCCGGTCTGTGAGGTCTCCATGGTACGGTCCTTACCGTCGGGCAATTTCTCGCCCAGGATCTGGACAACCGGATAACGTGGGTTTTCAGGGTTAACGTCAACTACCTGCCCCTGTTTGCCATTTGAAAGCAATACATAAAGACCGATAGGATAGATGGAAAGGGAGAATACCAAGGCCCGGACGACTGTATCGTCGTACTGCTTTCCCACGTTTTTCAGCAGGTCTATCATACCCGTATAACCGTCCTTGGCCGTCTTATACGGCCGCAAGGAAGTGAGGGCTTCGTAGGAACATGCAACAGAAATTATCTTGGCGTAAAGACTTATCTTATCGGAAGTCAAGCGTCTGGGATAGCCTTCTCCATTCTCGCGTTCGTGGTGCTCCAGTGCGGCGAGGCTTACGCTTAGCGGGTAGGACAAGCCCCGCAGTATGTTGTAACCAAGTACCGGATGGGTGACTATCGCCTTGCGTTCCTGGTCGGACAAGGGTTTATTGGTCATGTATAGCTGTGGTGGAAGCTTTACCATGCCAATTTCATGCAACAGCGCAGCGGTACCCAGTTCGATCAGACGGTGGTTGGGTAGTTTCAGGTAGGAACCGAGGATGACCGCTATGATGGTGGATTTGACTGAATGGGAGGCGAGATAATTGCGTTCCGCGCTGCCCGGATCCTGCACCCTGAGCAGGAATCGCCGGTCTTCCTTTATCACGTCGCAAAGTTCCTTGATATGCTCCGCTACTTCCGCAGCCGGAATCTCGTTCTTGGTTACAAAACGGGTAAAAAGGCTTTCTACGTACTCATGGAATTGTTTGGAGAATTCAACCGCGAGTTTCATTCGCTCGCTGTCACCGGTGGAAACAGGAATGTCTTCTCCAGTCTCAGCCGCAACGGTTCCGGCCTCTTCGTAATCTGCCTTGGAAATACCCATGCTGAGTACAGCCCGGTATTCCCAATCAAGCAGCGCACGCTTCAATTCACTGCTGACGGGCACCTCCGGTGGTAACAGGACGAAGCGCTCGTCCAATAGCACCGGTTCGGAAAAATATGTACCGGCAACGAGATCCTTGATCGGGTAGCTGTTCACTCTTCGGTCCCCCGTTGACCCTTCGATCCTCTTTCCTTTATCATTTCGGCAATTATAGGAGTTTCTCTCTTGAAATTCAAATCAATATTCATACTATTCAACGCCGTCGTGGGCATTTCCCTGTTTTTTGTGTTCGCGATGCCGTTTTTTGCGTTGGGTTCCCAGTACGCCACTAGTTTTTGGGCATTGAATTGGCCCCTGGCCTTGATCCTAATCGGCGTGCTCATCGCTTTGGACCTTTTCTTTGCCCTGAATTGGACCCTTTTTGCCTTACTCGAGCGTGAGGATTGGCCGGCCCTTTCGGTCTATCTGGAAAGACGTGTGGTGGGGAAAAAGCACTGGAGTCCCCGGCTTACCAGACTACTCGCCAATACCTACCTGGTACTCGCTGATGCACCGGCCGTCGTCGGTCTGGAGAAGAAAGTTGCGGACGCGAGACCCGCACTGCTGGACCGGAACGCACTGGTTTTCGGCGTTGCCCGGGTTTTGCTGGGTGATGCGAAGGCTTCCGTAGCCTTTTTTTCTGACCGGATCGGCAAGAAAAACCTCGAGAATAACGATTGGGTGGGATGGTATCTGGCCTTCTCGCTCCTGCTGGCTAAGGACTTTTCCCGGGCAGCCGATACCCTGATTCCGCTTGCCGCAAAATCCAGGGATGCTCTGGTGACAGCCTTGGCCTGGCATTTTCTGGGTGAAACCCTTATTCATGCGCTTCCGGACAGGAGCGTTGAAATAAGAAGTGCTACGGAGACTGCGCGCGCCAGGGTATTGTCCAAATTGCCGACCAAGGAAACTTGGGATAAGGAAATAATTCGGGCCAACGCGGATATCCATGTTGTCGTATTGTCCAAATCATTGGACGAAGCGTCCGCCCGCCTCTATAGTCAGGTTTAGGATCAGGATCGGGGGTACATTAATGCGATCTTTCAGGAAGTCGGCCAAATTGGATGATGTCTGTTACGATATTCGCGGACCGGTCCTAAAGGAAGCCCGGCGCCTGGAGGCGGAAGGGTTTCGCATCCTTAAATTGAACATAGGGAATCCTGCCTCTTTCGGTTTCAACGCACCGGACGAAATGCTGCATGACATGATCGTAAACCTCCAGAACGCCCAGGGCTACTGCGACTCCCAGGGCTTGTTCCCCGCACGCAAGGCGATCATGCAGGATTTCCAGTCAAAGGGAATCATGGATGTGGGTACCGACGATATCTTCATCGGGAACGGCGTCAGCGAATTGATCGTCATGGCCATGCAGGGTCTGCTGGATGCGGGGGACGAGGTTCTGGTCCCCGCTCCCGACTATCCGCTGTGGACCGCCGCGGTGAATCTCGCGGGAGGGAAGGCCGTCCACTACACCTGCGATGAGGAGGCTGGCTGGAATCCGGATATAGCCGACATACGGGCGAAGGTTTCGGCCAGGACTAAGGCCATCGTAGTCATCAATCCGAACAATCCTACCGGTGCGGTATATGAGAAAGCCGTATTGGAAGACCTGATCAAAATTGCGCGGGAAAAGGAATTGCTTGTCCTCGCTGATGAAATTTATGACCGGATCATCTACGATGATGCTGTCCATATCCCCATGGCGACCCTGGCTCCCGACCTTCTCACTATAACTTTCAACGGCCTTTCCAAGGCATACCGGGCTGCCGGTTTCCGTTCGGGCTGGATGGTCCTATCCGGAAACAAGAAACTGGCGACGAATTATTTCGAAGGCCTTGAAATGCTTTCCAATATGCGGCTTTGTGCAAATGTACCGGCCCAGTTCGCCATACAGACAGCGCTCGGCGGTTACCAGAGCATACATGATCTTGTGCTTCCTGGTGGCCGTCTCCGGGAGCAACGGGACCTGTGCCACGATCTGGTCAATTCCATTCCTGGCCTCTCCTGCGTCAAACCCAGGGGAGCCCTGTATTGTTTTCCCAAAGTCGACGCAAAACGCTTTTCCCTCGTGGACGACGAACGTTTCGTCATGGACCTGCTCAGGTCCAAGCGCATATTGCTTGTGCAGGGCACCGGCTTCAACTGGCCCGAACCCAACCATTTCCGCATCGTGTTCCTGCCGGACAGGGAAACCCTGACTGATGCCTTGGGGAGACTGAAAGAATTTTTGGTGGATTATACACAAAAAGTCTGAGAGCTTGGGAATAAAAAAAGACGATGCGCCTGGACGTCTGTGCGCACCGTCTAAATGGGAGAAGCCTCGAAACGTACCCGAAGCATTTCGGGCTGTTCAATCTCCGTGCCTTGATTATCGGAATTATTTCGTTTGCCTTTAGCGGGAGTTCCAAAAAAAATGGATGGGGATGCTCTTCTTATCCAGGACTCCATACGCCAGCTGGTTTTTATTTCGAAGGAGTCAGGATGTGTTCATGAAAATCCGCATCCTGTGCGATCCGTTCGTGCAGCAGGAGCGAAAGTTCCAGATGCCGGCGAAACGCGTCATCCAGCCTGGATACGAGCCCCTCTTCCAGTTCTGCCAATGGCGGGAATAAAAAGCCCGCTACTTCCTTCGCGCTGCTCTCACCGACCTTGGCATTCGCCTTCCCAAGCAGTTCCATGGCCTGACCAATCGTGGCCTTTATGGCTTCCAAATCGTGCGCATTCGGAGGAGCATCCCGCGAACGGTCAAGCCCGACCAAGGCAGCACGTGCCTGAACGGCCGCTGCCCTCGATGTATCCCTCAAGGAAGCCAATTCACCTTTCAGCCCCGACAATGCCGCAACATAGTTTCGGTCAAGCTCCTCCCGATTCTGTAGAGAGCTGAAATCCTGATCCACCGAAGCAAAAGATTTTGCGAGGCGGTTTTCGATTTCACCGCGGCACTCGGGAAAATTCATCAATGCTTCCATGGATATGTTTTCCACTCCCTTAATGAGCAATCCCTTGGGAGACAGACTGAATGGTCGCGCATCCGGATGGCGTGCAAAGCGGGCTTCGAACCAGGCAGCGTATAAGGAAAGGCGTTTGTCGGTCAGGAGTTTTGCTCCGGAACGGTCCAGCGCATAAAATGGCTTGCCGTCCCGCAGTGCGCGGAAAGAACGCGTCTCTCCCGTATCCAGACGGGTTGCTTCCGTATGTACCCGTTCCTCGAAAAGCGCTCCCCTGAAATGGGTCTTCAGCAAAGGAAAGCCCAGATCGAGCCCGGACATCCAAAGCGGGGAGGCTCCCAGAACCCGAGCGAAATCCCACGCTGTGGTGGCGACCGAACCACCGGCCCCCAGGGTGCCTTTGGGGTCCACCCGGCTTTCAATATAAGTGCCAAGGGGAAAGAGGGATGAGCAGAGGAAGCGTCGGCCGCAATCCAGGCGCAATACCGCCGGATATACGGCCGATTCGGTAATCAGCGTAGAATACGGTGCCGAACATCGATCAAGGTGACGGGCATTCCAGTACTGGGGATCCACCACGATGATGAAGTCCGGTTGCACCCCCGCCGCAAGCACAGATCGCAGGGCGGTATCGACCACGACAAGGGCGGCCCTTCGGGCAAGTTCCGACAGATACGGCAGGCATTCATCCAGGGTCGGACCGGCGGCAACAATCAATACCGGCAGACCTTCGAGGACACCCACCAATCGGGAAATTCCGGGCAAGTCCCTGATGGCTTCCAGATTGGTACCCAGGTTGCGTATCCAGCGCTTGCCAAAACGGCGCAGGGTTGCCGAATTGATTTCATCCTTGGCCTGCATGGTCCTCAGTGCCTGTTCTATCCCGTCGTACCAGACGGGATCCAGGTCACGAAAAGCACGGCAGGAAAGTACGATGGGCTTTCCTCCCAGGGTTTCAAGGGCAGCGCAGACCGAATTGGCCGAGGCTGGGACCGAAAAGGCTATCCGTTCCCTGCCAAGCAACCAGGTGAGATCCCGGGCGCAGAGGGCCAAAGCCAATAGGCCGGGGTTTTGTTCGGCGATTATGATGGCCCGATCCCTTCCCGCCTCGCAAGCCGCCTCCGCCGCGTAACCCAGACCGAAACCAAGGGCCACCAGCGTTCCGTCGCCTGAGACCTCCTCAGCAAGCCGCCGGCCTTCGCGTTCTGGATCGAACCGGGAGTGTACCCAGCGCCCGCAGGCTTTGAGGGTGGGTTGGCCATTTGCGGCGCTTTCTACCTGGAACCGGTTTTCCAGCTTATTCGCGGAACAACTCCCTGCATCCATCAGTAGGGTAAACGTAGAGCCGTGTTCGCTGATGCGCGTATAGTAGGGTTCAAGTATTTCATCAAGACCGGGAAAACGGGACCGTAATATTTTCCTGTTCGATTCCAGAAAGCTCATTCAAGTTCCAGGTGGATGGTGTCTCCCCTGCGTATGGGCGTTCCGGGAGCGGGACTTTGGGTTTTTACCCACCCGTCACCGACGATTTCCATCCGCAGATCTTCCCTCGACAGGAGCGGAAGCAGGCCTTTTTTTGCAACTCCGGTCAGGTCCGGCATTTCATTGCCTATGGTAACCAGTGAGTTTGGCGAGATTGAAAGTGTTCCGGTATGTACAGCCACCTCGTTCCGGCCACGGGGGATGCCAAAATAATCGACCAAGGCCTCGGCAGCCTCCCGTACTGGAGGAGCGGCAATGCGGCCGCCCAGATACGAATCACCCTTGGGCCGGACGATGACGTGGTAGATGATGAGTTTGGGTTCGTCGGCGGGGACCATCGCAATGCAGCTCGCCACGAAGTCCGTTGCAGAGTAGGTTTTTTTCTCTGAATCATACATCTGGGCCGTACCCGTTTTTACGGCAATCCGGAGGTCTTCCACGTTGGCCCGTCTGCCTGTTCCGGCTTCGGAAGCTGCTTCGGCCATGTAGGACCTCATCTTTCTCGCGTTATCGCTGGAGATCACCCGTCGGATAGCTTCCGCTTCAAGGGTTTTCTTCAGCGTTCCATCGGGTCCGACTATCCGGGAGACTACGTGAGGACGCACCATTACCCCGTCGTTGGCGATAGCTGTCATGGCCTGGACCATCTGCCAGGCCGATACAGACAACTCCTGTCCGATGGCAATGGTCTGCTTGGACCTCAAGGACCAGCGGTCCGTCTGGTTGATGAAACCCGGCGACTCACCGGGAAGGCCGATCCCGGTTTTCTCGCCAAAGCCGAATGCCTTAAGCATGGCTGCGAAGGCCTCAACCTCCACCCGGTCCGATGCATAGGCAGCGCCTGCGTTGCAGGAATACTTGATTATTTCCAAGGGTCCCACCGTACCATGGGCTCCCAGGCATTTGATCATGATGCGCTCTCCTGAAGGAGTCGTCCTTTCGTAGGAACCGTCACAGGTAAAAGTCGAATTTTCATTGATACCTTCCAGTTCCATCAGGCTCGCCATCGAAAAAACCTTAAAAACCGAACCCGGCTCGTACGGCCAGACGCTCGCCCTGTCCAGCCTGGACAGTTCGGTCGAGGAACGTATATCGTTGGGATCAAAATCGGGAAGGCTCGCATACGCGAGGACCTCCCCATTGCGCGGGTCCAGAACGATGGACATGGCCGCTTCCGCACTGTTTTCTTCCATGGACCTACGCGTGATATCTTCCAGAATATGTTGGGCATTCGCGTCTATAGTCAGGAAGAGCTGATCCCCATATGCCATTGATCCTGTGCCTTTCTGGGGACTAAGTTCATCCTTGTACTCGTATTCCAAGCCGGCCAAGCCGTTATTATCGTCGCCTACAAACCCAATGAGCGGACCCGCAAGGCTTTTTTCCGGATAGACCCGGCCCATAACCGGTTCGATGCCGGCACCGCGCAACTCTCCCTTGGCCCGGGCCGCTTCCACGGCGGCTATTTCAGATTGGTCAACCCGCTTCTTGACATAGATGAAATCACTGGCAGAGGATCGGATCCGTCCTTCCAGCTCGACCGGGTCCAGGGAGAGGAGTACTCCGAGCGTGCGTGCGGTGGCTGCCGGATCGTCCACTTCGGGACGCCACAAGGTTACATTACCCAAACGGGTCTGCAGGGCAAGTATCTTGCCATTACGATCCAGGATCGGACCCCGTTCCGCGAAAGTACGGGCGGTCGCTCCTACAGCACTGGAGGAGAACAGCATTGCCTTGGCGTACTGGGCCAAAACGGCCAGTGCCGAGATTGAAAAGATGATTATGAAAACCATCAGCCTGGTTTTGCGCTTCCGGTCGCCCGGGAAGGAATTACCATTCCTTTCTGGCGTATTTATTCTCATTCAACACCCACCACTTTTCCGATGGTCGCTTCCACCGGCACAAAACCATAGTTCCTGGAGTCCCATGATTCAGGACGGTTTTCACCCAAAACGACAAAATAGCCTGCAGGAACCGGGTCATCCGGTTCATATCCGGCAAAGGTGGAGAGCGAAGCTGTTTCTCCCAAGGCGTCACCGGGTCCCGAAACACATCTTTTTACCGCATTGCGCCCATCGGGAGAGGTGAATACGACCAATTCTCCGGCGCGCGGCACGGACCAGCGCAGGATATACCCGCCGATAAAGGGTTTTCTGATGCCATAGGCTGCCTTATTGATTATCAGTACCGTTCCCGGTCTTATGACGGGTTGCATCGACCTTCCTTCGGAAATCATGAAGTCCATGACGAATACTTTCAACAGTACGGCGGCAAGGAACGCACCTGCTACGACACGGCCCGTTTGCGTTCTGGAATCCATATCGCGCAAGTATAATGCCCGGAGGCGGTCGTGTCGATAAAGATAGCACATACTATGAACGACTTGATAAACGCCCAGCGCGTGTCCAGACGAAGGAAATTCACCGCGGCGCCAGCACTTACCTTCGACTCCCGTTTGGGCAACCGGCCGCGGAGGCCATCCAGGACGATCCTATCCCGCCAGAAGCCTGTGGATTTCAACTTGGATTCAGGCAGGAAACTGCTTTCGACTTGGTCCGTCCGTGCCACGGCCAAACTTCGCACTTTGTATCGGGTCGCGACCGGGGCGGCGAGAAGGGTTCATTCCCCAATCATTCCTGGCGTTGCACAATTCCGCACAATCATGATAAAAGCCGTCCGTTCGCCGGTAGCGGTCACGGTAATGCTTATATCTATCGGTTTTGCCAGTCTGACCGGTTTGACTGTTCTTGGGGTGTATGCCTTATACAGCCGGGCTTTAATCGCTACCCTGGTTTTACCTGATGATTCCCGCCATATAGCCGATGCACGGTCGTATGTGGGTTTGAAACCAACTGCCAAGATCGGGAGTGTCCCGTTTCTCGATTTTTCCGATACTTTCCGTTTCGATACCTATACGGTGCGTTCGGGTGATACCGTTTCCTCCATCGCAGCCAACCGGTCCATCTCAATAGATTCCATCATTTCGCTGAATCGCATCAAAAACGTCCGGCAACTTCAAAAAGGGGATGTCATCCGTATTCCCAATATGGACGGTGTAGCATATACGGTTCGTAACGGGGATAATTTGAGCCGGCTGGCCCAGACCTGGGGTATTCCCGTAGAAGCCATTCTGGATGCCAACGACCTGGAGTCCGAAACCATCCTCCCCGGTGCGGTCCTGTTCCTTCCCGGAGCCAGGATGAACGGCGCGGAACTCAGGATGGCGCTGGGCGATCTGTTTTCCTACCCGGTACGTGGAAGGCTCAGCTCGCCCTATGGTTGGAGGAACGATCCCATCTCCGGAGTCCGGCGTTTTCACGCGGCCATAGATCTGGCGGCCAATACCGGAACTCCCGTGAGGGCAGCAATGGCCGGAAAGGTTGTCGCGGTTGGGTACAATGCGATTTATGGAAAATATATCATTCTCTCCCATCAGGGGGCCTATCAAACCTGGTATGCCCATCTTAACACCTATAGGACAAGCGTCGGGAAAACGGTGGCCTTGGGCGAACGTATCGGCGATGTGGGAAATACGGGCTACAGCACCGGAAGCCACTTGCATTTTGCGGTATTCCGGAATGGAAGGGCCATCGATCCACTTCCCTTGCTGAATGGCCGTTAACGTATTATTGCATCGGTCCTTTGCGATATGGTAGAGTTGAGCAGAACCTGGGAGGTTCCATGCGGAAACTTGTATTGATCTTGATGGCTCTGATAGCGGTTGCCACATTTATCAGGGCTTATTCAGATCCGCCCCCGGGGACCGGAACGGACTTCATGAGAGCATCCATCGGCGGAACTGAACACCAATAGCCATCAGGACAGCATTAATAAACCTGCTTCAGAGCATTGGTACGATCATTTTCAGACCCGTGCTTGCGTACCCGGACCTTCGGGATTAGACTTAACGCAAGCGGCGCATGATGGTTTTTATCCATATACAGGCGCTGTCGATGGAGGTTCCGTATGAGCGGAGCTACGGAAAACGAACGTCCGACAGACCGCATCACCGCTTTCAGCGAGATTCTGGACGATGCCTTTTCACGCCTGCAGACTGTGGAAGCCTCACTTTTCAACGAGAGACTGGATTCTCTCGATGCCTCCCTGCTCGGATTGGAAGAAGAGCTTGATTCTTTCCTCGCAATGAAGCTTGAAGACCCTGCCTTGCGGTGCCGATAATGGTGTGTATATGATCCAACAAACAATGATGCGGCATCCTCGTCGTCGGGCAACTTTTATCGCTCTCTTCCTGTGCCTTTCAGCGGTCCTTCCTTCATATCTCCTGGCTGCAACCGTTTTCGACGGTCTGGATATGGGAAATGACGACAAGCTCCTGTTTCGCGCCGGTACTGGCGGGGATGGTTCCCTCCTCCAATCCGCCCTTTTCATCACCAAGCTCGGATCTGGCCAGATCGACCAATTGACTGCCTTTCCCGAACGTATCGAATTGATAGAGAACGGACGCCTGCTCCAGGTCCGCAATCCCTTCGGGGCTGTACGCATCCCCGTGTCAGGAGGTTTGCCCAAAAGCGTTGGTGGCTTCCCTTCTTTCGCATCCGGTGCCGTGGTTCAGGCCGGCCGTACAGAGAATATGGCGGCATCCCCCGACGGGAAATGGATATTGTATGTCGAACCCACCAGCCCCGCCTACGGCCGCCTGGTGTTGGTCGATTCTTCCACGGGTTACCGGGCTCCTGTCGCGGACAATGTAGAACGACCGGGGAAGGTTTTCCCCGCCAGTTGGAGTCCCGACTCCAGGGTATTCGTCTACGCCCGCGACAGGCGCCTTTTTTTCCGTGCTGTGGACAGCGCCAATGCGCCGGTGATCGATGAACGGTACCGGATGGTGGGCGAAGGTGCCATAGCCTCGATCCGCTGGGGACTTGCCGGAGATTTCTATTATCTTCGCGGTTCAACGGTTTACCGGGTGCGTGGCTCGGACCTGTTCGCCCGCTCGCTTTATTCGGACTTCCTTGAGATTGGAACTGTGGCGGGGAAGATTCCATTCGAATTCGACCCCAACTTCGACGCTTTCTGGAACGCCCCGGACGGATCGGCCATCCTGCTCGCCAAGGGCGGACGCAACATCTTCTACTTTCCTTTGGGAGTAGACGACTACGGTCATGAGGGTGCCGCGTCCTTACCCTATATGATGCTTCCCCGTTCCTGCTCGGACCTTAGGGTACTTTGGTCCCAATCGGGTATCATTACCGTATTTGCATCGTTCCCTGCAGGACTTTCGCGGACATCCCGCGCGTACAGGCTGGAACCGCCTTCCGAAAAGGCTAATATGGTTGCCTGGGGCTTCGACGAACTGGATATAGCCCCGGAAACCACCGCTTCCTTATCTCCTGACGGAAATCGAGCCGTCCTCTTTGGCCCCTGGGGTGCTGAGATTTATGATTACATAAACTGGAAATCCATCTACAAACTTGGTGCAAGGTCGACGCTTTCTGTACTTTGGTTGGGAAATGAGGAACTCATAGTCGCCGACACGGCGCTGATCGAGCGGAGGTCCCTGGATGGGCGAAGGTCATTACTTTGCCTTTCAGCATCCGAGTCCCATGGTTTTGGTGAAGACGCTTCGTTGGTGTATGCCAAATCAGCAGGCGATTGGTATGTAAGTGACGGGCTAAAACCCTGGTCGGTGGCAGCGGAAAAAAGCCAAAGCCGATCAGCGGCGGTAACGATTTCCCCCAAATACCGTGTCTATCTCGAACGGGTTCCGAGTGGCCCCTATGAAACCATGCCCATGATACGGGATGTGCGCGGGGTAGGGACGGTATCGCTTCTGATCAAGCCACCACCTGCTTGGGAACCATTTCCTCCGCAATCGAACGACGATCCTGACGTAACCCTGACAGACAAGGCGTTCACGAACGGCAAAAGGCAGGGCAGGCGCGAATTGGCCCTGACTTTCGATCTGATCGACGATGCCGAAGGGTTGCCCTTTGTCCTGGATACCCTCAAACGGTTCGGTGTCACTTCCACGTTTTTCCTGAACGGCGAATTCATCCGAAGGCATCCAACGGCTGCCAAGGAAATAGTCGAGGCTGGGCATGAGACTGCCTCCATGTTCTTCGCTCCCATCGACCTTGCGGATGCCAGGTATAGGATCGACGCGGATTTTATCCGCCGTGGACTGGCCCGCAATGAGGATGAGTTCTTCAACGCTACCGGCTCGGAATTATCCCTGCTCTGGCACGCGCCTTGGTATGCGGTTTCTCCCACCCTGGTAGCTGCGGGAGCCTCGGTTTCCTATCGCTACATAAGCAGGGACGTAAATCCCCTTGATTGGGTTACCCGGCTGGATGCGCGGAGGAACCCGTCCTTGTACCTGAGCGCCGCCGAATTGGTTGATTCAATCCTCGCCGCAAAGAGGCCCGGTTCGATCGTACCCATACGCCTGGGTGTTCCATCTGGAGGTCGTGACGACTATCTTTTCGGAAAGCTGGATGTTTTGGTGGATTCCCTCTTGCGTTCAGGTTATGCGCTTGTACCGGTCTCGGTACTCATCGACCACGCCCGCTGAAAACGAGTTCAAACCCTGCGGAAAATACGCAGGAAAAACAGGGCAATGGAATCCATGGCGCGCTTCAGGATATTTCCGGCGGGAACGTCTGTAGCGGCCAGGAGGGGTACGCTCTTAAGTTCGCCCCGGGCGTCGAAGAAACGAAGCATGCCCAGGACAGCACCCGCTTTCAGCGGGGCTTCTATGACTGATTTGCGTTCAACCGAATAATCCACCTGCATTGCCCTATCCGTTGCAGCACTGAATGCGAGCGGTCCCTCTGGTATCAGGTTGATCGAATAGGTCTTGCCTTTCCATACCCTGGCCGGCTCCAGGTGACCTATCACCGGTCGTATGGTCCTGAAATTATCAAAGCCCCATTTCAGCAGTGCTTCGCCGTCATCGGAACGTATGCGACCGCCCCTGGCGGAACTCATTCCCGGTCCACCCAGGATAACCGCGATCAGACGGGTTCCGTT
The DNA here is from genome assembly GCA_964202565.1 of Breznakiellaceae bacterium. Classification (GTDB taxonomy): domain Bacteria; phylum Spirochaetota; class Spirochaetia; order Treponematales; family Breznakiellaceae; genus SZUA-426. The sequence continues at coordinate 14,903 of CAXNJE010000004.1, forward strand.
ACGCTCTGCAGTGATGGCCAGATTGTAGCCGGATTCGATAATATAACCGGTTTTCAGACCATCGACGCCTTCCATCGAACCCAGCAACATATTGCGGTTGTATTGGTTGATCGTTCCGGGTTTATCCCAATACTGTTCCGGCAGGTTTTCCTGCTTGGGGTAGGAAAATTCGCGGACTGAATGGAATTCCTTGAGGGTCTCGGGGTGGAGTGACAAATATTGGGCACAAAAGAGGACGAAATCACGGGCTGTGGTAAGGTTATGCTCGGAAATACCGGAGGGTTCGACAAACTGGGTTTTCAGGAGTCCCATCATGGCTGCTTCCCGGTTCATGAGGGCGGCAAAGGCGGGGATTGAACCCGCGACATGGAGGGCAACAGCCACGGCGGCATCGTTTCCGGAAGCTACCGCCAGACCGAGCAGCAATTCACGCAGGTTGACCTTCTGACCCGGTGCCAGAAACATGAGGGAGGATCCCCAGGGTTGGTTGCTTGCCCAGGTTGCCGGTGTAAGCTCTACCTGGTCGTCCAAGCGTACGCTGCCACGTGCGACCGCGTTCAGGGTAACGTGGATGGTCATGAGTTTGGAAAGGGATGCCGGCGGTATGACCAGGTCTGCATTTTTTTCGTGCAGGACCGTTCCCGTCGTCGCGTCGATCAGTATCGAAGATTTCGCCGCAAGGGCAGGTTCGGAGGCCGCCTGGAGTGCCGGTGTGCAAAATGCAAGGAACACAAAAGCGCGCAGAATCCAGGAAAAGACTCCCATACATCCTGCGTGCTTGCGGCAGGGTCCTGAAAAAAATCCAATCAATATATAACTTCCTAGAAATCAGCCTGGCCGACTGCACGCGGGTAGGGGATCACGTCGCGTATGTTGGCCATGCCGGTAACGTACAGGATAAGGCGTTCGAAGCCCAGACCAAAGCCCGAGTGTGGCACTGTCCCGAAACGCCGTAGATCCAGATACCACCAATAATCGGCAGGATCGAGCTTCAGCTCCACCAGTCGCCTCTCCAATACGTCAAGCCGCTCCTCGCGTTCGGAACCACCTATTATTTCGCCCAGTCGGGGAACCAGCACGTCCATGGCGCGCACGGTCTTGCCATCGTCGTTGTGTTTCATGTAGAAGGCTTTTATCTCTTTGGGGTAATCGGTAACGATGACCGGACCCTTCGCCACTTTTTCGGTCAGGAATTTTTCATGCTCGCTCTGCAGGTCGCAACCCCAATAGGGTTTGAATTCAAACTCGCTTACGTGTTTTTCCAGCTCCGCCACCGCGTCGGTATAGGTCATGTGGGTAAATTTCGCCTGGACGACCTGAGTCAGGGTCTCGATGATGCCGGGCTGGATGCGGGAGTCGAAGAACTCCAGATCTTCGCGGCAATCATTCAGGGCGCAACTGAACAGGTGTTTCAGGAAGTTTTCTGCCAGGGCCATGTTATCGAAGATATCCGCGAAGGCGACTTCCGGTTCGATCATCCAGAATTCGGCCAGGTGCCGGGTGGTGTTCGAATTTTCCGCTCGGAAGGTAGGTCCAAAGGTATAAACCCGCGAGAGCGCCGTGGCGTAGGTTTCCGCTTCCAGCTGCCCGGACACGGTCAGGAAGGCTTTCTTGCCAAAAAAATCCTTGGCATAGTCAACGGCCTTTCCGGATTTGACCAGGGCATCCAACTCCAGGGTTGTCACCTGGAACATGGCTCCGGCGCCTTCGCAATCGCTTGCCGTGATCAGGGGCGCATGAAAATATTGGAAACCCTGTTTCTGGAAAAACTCGTGGATGGAAAACGCGAGCCTGCTGCGAACCCTGGCTACCGCCCCGAAGGTATTCGTCCGCGCCCGCAAGTGGCCAACTTCCCGCAGGAATTCGAAGGAATGGCGTTTTTTCTGCAGCGGGTAGGTCTCGGCGGGAGCATCCCCGATTATCGCCAGCGTGTCGGCGGAAAGCTCGATAGCCTGCCCGGCAGCCGGGGAAGCCACAAGGCGTCCTTTCGCTTCCACAGAAGCGCCGGTAAGCGCCCTGTCCATGGCAGCAAGGGTTTCAGCGGGCAAGCCGGTGAGCCGGTCAAAGGCCAATTGTATGCCATTCATGCAGGACCCGTCGTTCAGTTCGATGAAGACCAGATTCTTTGAATCCCGTTTGGTGCGGACCCAGCCGTGAATGACGACGGAACGGCCGTCTGCTGGTAGGGAAAGTATGTCCTTGATGAGGATGGTATCCATAATAAGGGTATTATATCGATAAAAGGGGAAACCAGTCAAAGCCCTTGCCGAGTCCAGCCTATTGCATAAGTATTCCTTTTAAGTTAACTTGACGCATAATTATACAGGAGGCGACCATGGATTCCTCATTATCGGCTTACATCGAAAAGGTTAACGCCAACAACGCGATTGAATCAGACCTGTACGCCAAGTACAACGTGAAACGCGGCTTGCGAAACGCCGACGGCACGGGTGTCCTTGTGGGACTGACCCGGGTCGGAGATGTCCATGGCTACATCATCGACGAAGGCGAACGTGTAGCGGTTGCGGGGAAGCTCTATTATCGCGGTATTGATGTAGAGGACCTTGTCCGCTCCGCAGCAGAGGAAAAACGCTATGGTTTTGAAGAATGCATATACCTTCTGATGTTCGGTGTCTTGCCGACCAGCGACGAACTTGCCGATTTCTCAACCTTGCTTGGTGCGACCCGGAAGTTGCCTGATAATTTTGCCGAAGACACCATCATGAAGGTTCCCTCGCCTGATATCATGAACAAGCTTGCACGTTCGGTCCTGACCTGTTACGCCTACGACAAGAATCCGGAAGATTTATCGCCGGTCAATGTCCTGCGGCAGTGCCTGGAACTGATCGCCCGGTTCCCCACCATGGCTGCCTACGCCTACATGGCGAAAAAGCACTACTACGACCATCAGAGCCTGTTCATCCATACTCCGGAACCAAAATCATCCACAGCCGAAACCATCCTTTCCCTGATCCGTCCGGACCAGAAGTTCACGCGTCTGGAGGCAGACATCCTGGACCTCGCCTTGGTCATCCACGCCGAGCACGGTGGTGGCAATAACTCTACCTTCGCCGTCCACCTGGTGTCCTCCGCAGATACGGATACCTATTCGGCCATCGCAGCCGGGGTAGGTTCCCTCAAAGGCTTCAAGCACGGAGGTGCGAACCTTAAGGTAATGGGCATGATGGAGGATATCAAGAAGGGTGTAAAAAAATGGTCCGACACCGGTGAAGTCGCGGATTACCTGATTAAAATCCTGAAAGGCGAGGCCTATGACCGTTCAGGGCTCATCTACGGCCAAGGACACGCCGTCTATACCGTCTCCGACCCACGCGCCAGCCTCCTGCGCGATAAAGCCGAGGAACTGGCCAAGGAAAAGGGCACGACCGAAGAGTTCGAGCTATACAGGACCATCGAAAAACTGGTGCCCGAAGTTTTCAAGCAAACAAAGGGCTCCGACAAGGCCATCTGTACCAACGTCGACTTCTATTCCGGATTTGTCTACCACACCTTGGGTATTCCCGGTGAATTGTACACTCCCATTTTTGCCGTCAGCCGCGTAGCCGGTTGGTGTGCCCACCGGATGGAAGAGGTTGTCTCCGGGGGCCGCATAATCCGGCCGGCCTATAAATGCGTTCAGGCCCGTGTACCCTACACCCCGATGAAGGATCGCAGCTGAGAATCCACGCTCCCCTGTTTTAGCTGATACAATATTGGCGATAAAAAGGCCGTCAGGAATATGCTTCCTGACGGCCACCTCTTTTTTACCCCTTTCTTTTTTCCTTGTGGGGTAGTGTGTTATTCGTCGTGTTCCTGGACCTGGAAGGCCTGGGCAGCCTTGATGACCTCATCGGCGGTCTTGCCGGTCACTGGAGCGTAGTGGTCGAACTCCACATCGAAGGAACCCGTTCCGCTGGTCATGGCCCGCAGATCGATGGAATAGCGCAGCAGTTCCGACTGGGGAACCAGGGCCTTTATCTCTTCCACGCCGCCACCCATGCCATTTTGGCCCAGGATCTTGCCGCGCCTGCCTGAAAGATCCGACATGACGTCGCCCATATACTGGTCTTCCACGTACACGGTGAGCTTCATGACAGGCTCCAGCAGGTTCGGCGAGGCAATTTTCATGGATTCACGGAAAGCGTTGCGCGCCGCCAGCTTGAAGGCCAGTTCCGAAGAGTCTACCTGGTGTTCCTTTCCGTCAGTAACCTTGACTTCCACGTCGACGACCGGGTAGCCGGCCAGCGTTCCGTGTGCCATGCCTTCGATTACGCCTTTTTCGACGCCCGGCAAGTAGCCCTTGGATATGGAGCCGCCGAAAATGCCGTTTACGAACCGGTAGTTCTCACCGCGTGCCAGAGGGGCTATCTCCAGGACGACCTTTGCGTACTGGCCATGTCCGCCGGTCTGCTTTTTGTGCGTGAATTCGGCCCCGCTCTTTTTAGCTATGGTTTCCCGGTACGCGACGTGGGGCACATGGGTCTGCACTTCAATCTTCTGGTTGTTCTTGATCTTATCCAGAATGATGTTGATGTGGAGCTCGCCCATGCCGGAAATGACTGTTTCCTTCGTCTCGGCGTTGTAGGAATAGCGGAAGGTCTTATCCTCTTCTGTCGCCCTCAGCAGGTTTTCGCCCAGCTTGTCCTCATCCTTCTTGTTCACCGCCGTTACGGCGACCGAGTGGACCGGTGCGGGAAGGCGGAGCGGGACGAAGGTAAAGGGTTCTTCGATGGCAGTGATGCTGTCATTCGTCTTGGCAGAGGCGATCTTGGTGATGATTCCGATATCACCCGCGTTCAGTTCTCGCACTTCCTCAAGCTTGCGTCCCTGACTTATGAATATCTTGCCTATCCGTTCCTTCTTGTTTTCACTGACGTTCATCACATCCGAATCGGCGGCGAGTTTTCCCTTTACCACCTTGATCCACGATAGCTTGCCCGAGAATTGGTCGTAACTGGTCTTTACGATGAGGGCTGCGAGGGGCTTGTCCGGATCCTGTCCGATTTCCCTTTCACTGCCGTCGGTATTCCGCGCGACATCCTTTGCGGTGCGCGGGTTCGGCCCAACGTCGGAGACGAACTCCAGGAACGGCACCAAACCCGAATTCCTGAGGGGTACGCCGCAGAAGACGGGTACGAACTTGTGTTCGGCCAAGGCTTCGATAAGACCGAGGTGCATTTCCTCGGGGTCTAGCTCGCCCTTGTTTATATAATGTTCCATCAGGGTGTCGTCGCCTTCGGCGGCGGCCTCAATCATGACCTGACGGGCTGCATTCACCGCATCGGCGTAGTCGGCCGGGATGGGGCCTTCCTTCTCCAGTTCGTTGTTCTGGAGGAAATAGGCCTTGGAATTCAGGACATCTATGATGCCCTTGAAATTGGCGCCCGCACCCATGGGCAACATGGTGCAGACAGGATTTATATGGAAACGCTCACGTATGTCCTCAAGGACCTTGTCGTAATCCGCGCGTTCATCGTCGAGCCTGGATATATAGAAAGCCCGCGGTTTGCCGCGACCTTCCAGCGTGCGCCACAATTTTACCGTTTCGATCTGTATTCCCGCCCGGGCGTCCACCATCAAGGTGACGAATTCGGAAGCGCGGAAGGTGACGACGACTTCGCCTACGAAGTCCGAAGAACCGGGGGCATCGAAAATATTTACTTTCTTGCCCTTCCAATCTACATGGCCGAGACTTGCGTAAATGGAAATCTTGCGTTCGATTTCTTCCGGGCTGGAATCGCTGACGGTTTTACCCGATTCGATCGTTTCCGGTTTCGCTATGATGCCACCGGCGAAGAGAAGACGTTCAAACAACGTCGTCTTGCCGGTGCCTCCGTGTCCTGCCAAGGTAACATTCTTTATTTGATCGGTTGCATAGCCCATGGCGGCATCTCCTTCGGTGTTGCACAATCATGGGCCAGCCTCCGCGTATTGTCAAGAAATTATTTACCGGCGCGGTCGTTGTCCCCCCGGCGGCGCTTGTGCTATCATGTTTCCATGGCTACAAACAGCAGCGAATCCTTATACGACGAATCTAAAATAAAGACCCTTTCCTCCCTCGAGCACATACGCCTGCGTACCGGCATGTACATTGGCAGGCTGGGGGACGGTTCGAATTTTGATGACGGTATCTATATACTCCTCAAGGAAGTGGTCGACAACGCCATCGATGAATTCATTATGGGTAACGGAGCTAAGATTGAGATTGAGGTAAAGAACGGCACGGTTAAGGTACGCGACTACGGACGGGGAATCCCCCTGGGAAAACTGGTTGAATGTGTTTCGGTCATCAATACCGGCGCGAAATACAACGACGACGTATTCCAGTTCTCTGTTGGGCTGAACGGAGTGGGTACGAAGGCTGTCAACGCCCTCTCATCCCATTTCCGGGTCGTCGCCGTACGGGCGGGAAAATTCGCGGAGGCGGTGTTTGAAAGGGGCACCCTCAAGCACGAGCGGACCGGCAAGGTGAAAGATGCGGCAAAGGATGGCACCTACGTCGAATTCACGCCGGACAACGAGATATTCGGGGATTGCGAGTTCAATCTGGAGTACATTGACCGGCGAATCTGGAACTACGCGTATCTGAACGCGGGTCTGGTCCTGAAATTCAACGGGAACGGCTACAAGTCCGACAAGGGCTTGCTGGATCTGCTCAAGGACGAGGCAGGAGAGGATACCATATATCCCCTTGGTTATTACAAGGGCGCCCAGCTGGAGTTCTCCTTTACCCATACGAACAATTATGGCGAGGAATATTTTTCCTTCGTCAACGGCCAGTTCACTACAGACGGCGGTACCCATCTATCCGCCTTCAAGGAAGGTTTCCTCAAGGGAATCCAGACCTTTTTCAAGAAGGACTTCAAGAGCGAGGACGTGCGTGAAGGTACCGCCGCGGCAGTCGCCGTCAAGCTCAAGAACCCGGTCTTCGAAAGCCAGACGAAAAATAAGCTGGGCAACGTGGATATCCGCAACTGGATAGTCCAGGAGACCAAGTCGGCCGTGGACGACTGGCTTCACAAGAACGCGGAAGCAGCCAAGTCGCTGGAACAGAAAATCATGGCCAACGAGAAGCTCCGCACCGAGCTGAACGTGGTCAAGAAGGAAGCCCGCGAGGCTGCCAAGAAGATCGCCCTCAAGATTCCCAAGCTGAAGGATTGCAAGCTCCATCTGGACGACGGCGAAAAGGGGCTGGGTTCCACCATATTCATCACCGAAGGCGATTCCGCGGCAGGATCGATGGTGAGTTCCCGGGATGTAATGTGCCAGGCCATCTTTTCAATGCGCGGCAAGCCAGAGAATATGTACGGTAAGAAACGTACCGCCATCTATAAGAATGAAGAACTCTACAACATGATGATGGCCCTGGGCATAGAAAATGACGTGGTAGGCCTGCGCTACGAGCGCATAGTCATCGCCACCGATGCCGACTTTGACGGCTTCCACATCAGGAATCTCCTGCTCACCTTTTTCCTGTCCTATTTCGAGGAACTCGTCACCGGCGGACGGGTGTTCATTTTGGAGACACCCCTGTTCAGGGTACGCACCAAGAAGGAAACCCGTTACTGCTACAGCGAAAAGGAACGCGATGCGGACGTCAAGGCGCTGGGTTCCCAGAGCGAAGTAACGCGCTTCAAGGGATTGGGCGAGATAAACCCCAAGGAATTCGGCCAATTCATCGGTCCCGACATGCGCCTGGTGCCCATAACGGTCAATACCCTGAAAGCCATTCCCCAGGTACTGGAATTCTATATGGGAAAGAACACTCCGGATCGGCGGGACTATATCATGAAAAACCTGGTAGCTGATTTATGAGGAATACATAAATGGCCTTTGTCAAAACCCTTTTCGACCGTAATTTTCTGGAATATGCCTCTTACGTAATAAAGGATAGGGCTATTCCCGACCTTGTGGACGGCCTTAAACCGGTCCAGCGCAGGATCCTGCATTCCCTGTTCGAGCTGGACGACGGAAAATTCCATAAGGTGGCCAATGTCGTGGGGCACTGCATGAAATACCACCCCCACGGCGATGCATCCATCGGGTCTGCCCTGGTGGTCCTTGCAAACAAGGACCTTTTCATAGACCGGCAGGGCAATTTCGGCAATATCCTCACCGGTGACGAAGCCTCTGCTTCCCGCTACATCGAATGTCGGGCGACGCCGCTTGCAAAGGACCTGCTCTATCAGCCCAAGCTGACACCCTATGTGGATTCCTACGACGGACGCAACAAGGAACCGGTAGCCTTCCCTGCCAAGGTTCCAGTCATTCTTGCCATCGGTGCGGACGGCATTGCTGTCGGCATGTCCACCAAAATCCTGCCCCACAATTTCATTGAGGTGTTGGAAGCCGAGAAAGCCTGCCTTACGGGTAAGACATTCCAGCTTTTTCCCGATTTTCCCACCGCAGGCCTCGTGGATGTGAGCGAGTACCGGGACGGGAACGGCAAGATTCTCGTTCGTGCCAGGCTCGACCTGAGCGACCCCAAACGCATCATCATCCGCGAGTTGCCTTTTGGCAGCACCACCGAGAGCCTGATCGCGGGCATCGAGACCGCTTCCAAGGCAGGGCGTGTGAAAATCCAGTCCATAAGCGATTTCACCACAGAGAATGTCGAAATCGAGATCAAGCTCGCCCGCGGCGTCTACGCGCAGGAAACCGTGGATGCCCTGTTCGCCTTCACCGACTGCGAGCAATCCATTTCGGTAAATCTCCTGGTCATCCACAACGGTTTGCCCATCCAGATGACGGTGACGGAAGTGGTAGAACACCACGCGAAACAACTGGTGACCATCCTCACCAAGGAACTGGAACTGGAACGCAAGGAGCTTCTGGACAAGCTTCATCAGCGTACGCTGGAACGCATTTTCATAGAGGAACGGATATACAAGAAAATTGAGGACAAGAAAACCCAGGAAACGGTAATTTCGGCCGTCATCGACGGATTCATTCCCTTCGAAAAGGAAGTAGGTCCCCGGGGCGTGAGTACGGAGGACGTTGAAAGGCTCCTGAAAATCCCCATCCGCCGCATCTCGCTTTACGACATCAACAAGGCGCGGGACGAAATGCGCGAGATGGAGGCGCGGCTGAAAGAAATCGCCAGGCATCTCAAGGATATAGTCACCTACGCCTGCGCCTTCCTGGATAGGGTCATAGCTGCGGTCAAGGCAAACCCCGAACTGGGTGGCGGAGTCCGGAAGACCAAGGTAGGCAGTTTCGAGAAGATCGACGTCAAGGAAGTGGTCAAGAAGGACCTGATCCTGCGATATGATGCGGCCACTGGTTATCTGGGTACTGCCATTGTGGGAGGCACGGATCTGGCAGAACTTTCCATGCTGGACCGGGTGCTCATTGTCCGTAAGAATGGAACCTGGTCGGTCATCGATGTTCCAGGCAAGGTATTCGTGGGACCCGGCCTATGGTGGGCTGGCGTGGCCGACAAGGACGCCCTTTCCAAGCTGGTGTTCACGATACTGTACCGGGAAAAGGAAAGCGGTTTTGCGTGCATTAAACGTTGCAGCATAGAAGGTTGGATAATGAACAAGGATTATTCGCTGGTCCCCGAGGACGGCGAGCTTTTGCATATAGACACGAGGGATAAATTCAGCTTTACCGTCCATTACAAGCCGAAACCGCGTATGAAGGTTGTCAGGGAAGTTTTGAAGGCCCAGGATTATCTGGTAAAAGGCCTGAAGGCGGGTGGGGTACGGCTGGCTGCCAAGGAAATGTCCAGACTGGAAGTCAAACCCGAGGCGAAGTAGCTCCTCGGGCTTTCAAACCTAGGCTACCGAGCTTGCAGCTTCCTTTGTCTCGTACAGGAAGCCGGTTTTAATACACAATTCGAACAGGTGCCGGTCCATGAAATCCTCAATCAATTTTTCATAACCGTCCTTCACGCGTATTACCCTGGTGTGGAAACCTTCATCCGTTTCGCGAAGCACGTCCAGAAACTCCACGCGGCCGGGTTCACATTTTATGCAATAACGTCTCATCTCGTTCCTCCACCTTGTATCCCTATCGGATGTAATGGGTTTTGGTTTAATCTTTTTTTCAGGTCTTTCGCTTTTGGGCTTCCGGGTGTACTATCCGGTTCCTATGGCTAGTGACGCCCACGCGCATCCACAAGACCTTTTGAAGGTGTTTCCCGAAGCCGAAGCCGAACGACGGGCATGCAAAGTAGCCTGCGCGGCAAGTTCCTGGAATGAGGCCGAATTCCTTGCCCAGGAAAGCCTGTCCGCTTCGGCGAAGGCCGACCATGCAGCGCCGATGGTCCTCTGTTTCGGGGTCCACCCCCAATTGGTACTCCAGGATCCCAAGTCGGTTGGACCGTCTTGGGAATATCTTAATAAACTGGTTGCCGAAAAGCGGATAGCATCTATCGGTGAGATTGGTTTCGACCTATTTGACGAAGACTATCGTGCCATCGAAGGTGCGCAGGAACGCCTGTTCCGTGCCGAGATCAGCTTGGCTGTAGAATATTCCTTGCCTGTGGTGCTTCATATTCGCAAGGCCATGCACAAGGTGTTCGCGTATTCGCGGGAATTGGCCAGGTTGCCCGCAGTCATTCTCCATTCGTATTCCGGTACTCTCCGTGAAGCCATCGACCTGCGGTCCCGGGGAATACAAGCCTATTTCTCGTTCGGGACACCTATCGTACTGAATCATAAACGTGCCATGGAAGCGGTTGCCGGTTTGCCTTCAGAAACCCTGCTGGTGGAGACCGACGCTCCTTACCAAGCACTGAAAGGCAGCCGCTTTCCGGATGCGAAGCCTTTTTCGTCCTGGTCCGATCTGACACTGATCCTGCACGGCGCTGCGAGCCTGCGTCGGGCTGCACGCGCTGGCGAAGCTGAATATGGCGTGTTGGAAAAGTGCTGCGATAAAAACTTCAGGTTGGCTTATGGTTTGTCAGGAAATGATGGAATTTGCTGAGAAACCTGCTTTCTGCAATTTAGGGGCGATCACGATCCGGCAATACCCGGCATAGGGGTGTTTCTCATAATAATCCTGATGATGGTCTTCGGCTTTCCAGAAATTCTCCAGGGGCACAAGCTCGGTTACTATCGGCTTCTGGAGTTGTCTGGAAGAATTTATGGCCTTGATGACCTTTTCTGCTACCCGTTTTTGTTCCGGGTCGCTATGCAGGATGACCGAGCGATATTGGCTGCCGACGTCCGCTCCCTGCCTGTCGACAGTGGTTGGGTCGTGGGAGGCAAAGAACAAGCGTATGATACTTTCATAGTCGATTTTGGAGTTGTCGAATTCCAGTTTGACGACCTCGGCGTGTCCGGTCTGGCCTGTGCAAACCTGCTCGTAGGAAGGATTGGATGTGCTGCCACCCGCATAGCCTGAGGTGGCCGAGATGATACCATCGACACGCTTGAATAGGGCTTCGAGGCACCAAAAACAGCCACCACCCAATACTGCCTGTCCCATTGCCATGCCTGAATCCGACACATGAACCTCTTGTATACTAAAGTAATAATAATTATCGGTATTTCCAAACTCTTTCCCCTTGATGCATCAAGGGCTACTTGACCCGCCCGACATACTCCGGCTTATCATTGCATCATGCCTGATGCCCGTTCATCCCTGGCTTTTATTTTCAGATCCGCTTCCCTGCTTGTCCCTGAGAGCATGAGTGACTCGGACGCTGTTCGCGGGTTTAATCCCGATGATGACGAGCTGGCCCTTTTTGCCTGTGGAAAGCCATTTCAGGATTACCCTGATGTTCACGGAACTGCCAAATTTCGGGTCTACGACCACCCTCAGGATGAGGCCCTTCCTGAGGGTTGGCGGGAACTTGCCATCCGTAGCGCACTGGGTGCGGCTGCCATCGCCGGTGGACAGGAATTCCGGGTGGGCAATCTGTTCCGTTCCTACCACCTGCACCAATGGCGGGCTGAATCAGCCTATTGCGGACGATGCGGAGCGGCCAACGTCTTTGCGGAAGATGAGTTGGCACGCTTGTGTCCCGTTTGTGGCAGAAGGGAATATCCGCGCATCTCGCCGGCGGTCATAATCCTGACAACCCGTGCGGATGGTCGAGCGCTGCTTGCCCACAACAAGAAATTCCGCGAAGGCATGTACAGCCTGGTGGCGGGTTTCGTGGAAGCCGGCGAAAACCTTGAAGAAGCTGCAGAGCGGGAAATACGGGAAGAGACAGGGATCGAGGTCGAGGATATACGGTATGCCGCGTCCCAGTCCTGGCCATTTCCCAATTCCCTGATGATAGGCCTGCGGGCCACATACAAATCGGGCGAGCTTCGTCCCGATATGGTGGAGATCGTGGACGCGGGCTGGTTTGCACCTGATGAACTGCCAGAGATTCCAGGGCCGGGTTCCGTTTCGCGCAGTCTGATAGATGCATGGTTGCACGAGCAAGGGAGGCGCTAGCATGGGTTACACTTTTTCGCGTACCCCGCGCCTGATTTTTGGCGCCGGTTCCTTCTCCCATATTCCGGGCTTGATCGCGGAATACCGGACCATGACAGGGGCGCAAGTGAGGGAATCGTTCGGGCCGGACTCGCTGCTGGCGATCCTGGTTCGGGGTGGTTCCTCCTTCCCGACAACTCCGAACCATGCATTCCTGCTCGATGCCTTGAAGACAGCTGGCTACGCTGTGTTGGATTTCGCCTGTACGGGAGAACCTTCTCCAGCTTTCGTCGATGCCAGCGTATTCGAAGCCCTCCATGCCATGGAGGGACGGAATGCCTCGCAGGTTGTGGTGATTTCGGTAGGTGGCGGCAGCGCCATCGATGCGGGGAAAACCGTGGCCGCCATGTTGCCCCTCACCCTCATGACACGCGAACGTGGGCAGTCCACGTTTTCCGTTACCGACTACCTTGAAGGCGTAGGTACGAAAACCCCTCCAGGAGCCAGTTGCTTCCATATCGCCGTGCCCACCACTGCGGGAACCGGGAGCGAGGCCACCAAGAATGCGGTTATCTCCCAGGTGGGCGAGAAAGGCTTCAAAAAATCCTTGCGCCACGAAGGCTATGTACCTTCAGTAGCCGTTGTCGACGGCGACCTGGCGCTTTCGTGCCCCCGGTCCGTCACAGCAGCAAGCGGACTGGATGCCCTCACCCAATTGCTGGAAGCCTGGTTTTCCCCCCTTGCGTCGCCCCTGACGGACGCGTGGTGCGAGAGTGGCGTGGCGCATTTTGCGCGCTCCTTCACATCGGTTCTTTCGGACCCGGGTAACAGTGAGGCGCGTTCGGGAATGGCTCTTGCGGCGTATCTTTCAGGCGTGGGTTTGGCCAACGCTGGACTGGGATCGGTGCACGCCCTGGCGTCTCCAGTCGGCGGTCGTTTTCCCGTTCCCCATGGTGTAGTCTGCGGCCTGTTGCTCGAGCCTGCCATGCGGCTGAACGCCCGGCTACTCGCAGCTGAAGCCGTTTCCGACAGCCCTAAGGCTTCCTTGGCCCAGGCAGTGCTGGCGAAGATGGCCCGGGCTGGTTCCATTCTGGCCGGTTCCGTTCCATCGGGGAAGGGGCTGGATCTTGCGGTTTCCTTGCTGGAACGTCTGGCGGGCTACACCGAAATCGCAGGTCTTCCCCGCATGGGCGGGTTTGGCGTCAGAGCGGAAGATCTGGATGGGCTTGCGGCCAAGGCAGCCACCAAGACAAACCCCGTACCCCTCAGCAACGCCGATTACCGGGAACTACTGACTCAGGTTTTATGAATCGCGGTGGAGAGCAGTTCGGAGTATAACTCTCCACCCTTGTCATCGATAATCAGAAACGCGGGCAAATCGCGCACACGGATGCGGCGGACAGCCTCCATGCCAAGATCCGGATAATCGAGGATTTCGCTTCCCAGTATATTTTCCTCCGCAATCAGGGCTGCCGCACCGCCAATGGTTCCAAGATAAAAGCCGCCGTAGCGCTTGCAGGCCTCCGTCCAGGAGGACGCCCGGTTCCCTTTGGCAAGGGTAACGAGCGCCGCGCCACGGGACATCAACTCTTCCGCGTAGCCGTCCATGCGCTGGGCCGTAGTAGGGCCAAAGCTGCCGATGGTTTTACCCCCCGGTGTTGCAGAAGGCCCGGCATAATAGATGGCGTGTTGCTTGAGGTAGGCGGGGAGTGCTTTTTCTTCCACGATAAGGGCATGCCAGCGTGCGTGGGCTGCATCGCGGGCAACCAGAAGGGTGCCTGAAAGCAGAACCCTCTCTCCCGGTGACAGGACCGAGAGGGCTTCCCTCAGCTCCGTCATGGAAAGGTCCAGATTTACGCGGGTGACAGGGCTTCCATCGACCAGATCCGGGACATCCGGCCGCTGTGCGGGGGTTGTGGACGTATGTTTTTCAGCAAGCTTTGCAACGGTACCACCAAGGCTTTGAAGGTAGGCGGCGGGGGATTTTTCCAGGGATTCTATCCTGGCACCGGAACGGTCGATGACGGCCAGGATGTTCCGGTGGGCCGAACACGAAACGCCAATGGAAACGGGGCAGGAACCTGCGTGCCGGCTCAAGCGTATGACCCGTGCGTCAAGGGCCAGCGCGGTACCACCGAATTGGGCGCCCAAGCCGCTTTCCCGCGCTATTTCCATCAGACGCCGTTCCCAGAATGCATCCCGGTGTATCCATTCGTGGGGTATGACGGTTTCGGTGCTGGCACTGGTAGCTGGAATACGGCTGGTCGTGCTGGCTTCGGGGCTGAAATATTCCGCGCCGTCAAGAATTTCCGTGGTGGCCAGTTTGAGGACAGAAAGGTTTTCCTCAGCACTCGTACCGCCCACCACTACAGCCAGGCGGTATGGGGGGCAGGCTGCTACCCCCAGGGCAGCAACTTTTTCCCGCAGGAAGGCCTCGAAGCGAGCGGGTTCCAGCAGGGCTTTGGTCATTTGGAAAAGGGAGGTCTTGTTGGCGGAACCGCCGCCCTTGGCCACGAAGAGGAAGCGGTACGAAGGATTTCCGTCAGAATCGGGTACCGCATGGATGTGGATCTGCGAGGGCTGGTTGTCGCCGGTGTCGTACTCGTCGAACATGGAACAGGCGGCAACCTGGGAGGATCGCAGGAAGTAACGCTCGTACGCCTGGGCAGCACCGGCAGCAAGGAAAGCTTCGTCCCCAGCGCCACTCGTCACCTCTGGCATTATCTTCATACTTTCGGATTTCCACGCCAGGATGGTGGAGGTTCCCGTATCCTGGCAGAGGGCTAATTTGCCTTCTGCGGCCACCAGGGCATTCCGCAGCAGAGCCGTCACCACGAAGCGGTCGTTCGTCGAGGCTGAGGGGCTATTGAGCAGCGCAGCCCAGGCTGCCAGGTGGGACCGGCGCAGGAAGAAGGACGCATCGTGGAAGGCTTCCCTGGCAAGTTCGCGGAGCAGCGCCGCAGGTACCAGCGAGCGGCCATCCTTGAAGGAGATGCGGCCATCGGTCTCCGGCAATTCCGGCTTGAAGGCGCGGAAGCTTGTTCGCTCAAAGGCCTTGTCGATTATCTTGTCCAAGTACATGGTCCAGTCTCCCTATTTTTCACTCAGTATCTGTTCGTAGCCTGCGGGTTCTTCCCCGCCGACCCTTCCAATCAGCATGTATTCCTGGAAAATGGGGTGGTAGCGGAATTCTTCCGCCAGACGGAAATTTTCTATCTCTCCCGACGACTTCACATGGGTGCGGACACCGGTGCAGAATATCTCATCCGAACCCACCATGATGCGATCCTCGCCTACCGCCGCGATGGGTATGTCCTGGAAGATCACTTCCTTCACTTTGGCTTCCAGTTCCGCTATGCTTACCGAAGGCCGTTCCGGAAAATTTATGACGAAACCATGTTTGACGTCGGAATGCAGGATCTTGCGCTTGTAATGGTAATCCTTTTCAAGGATCAGGGTCGTAATATCCTCCGCCGAATGCGCCATCAGCCGGTAGCGTATGGTCTTGTTGACAATATTCTTGATGGCGGCGGGGAAGGGGCCGAAAACCCCTGGTCTCGCGACTATCACTTCCTCGCCGATGCCGAAAATGATCTGCGCGTTGTAACCCAGGGTTTCCCAGATAAGGTCGAAATGCTCGATGACAACCCTTCTCCCGTGGCTGACGGCCTTGGTTATGGCCTCGGCGATTTCCCAGCGCTGGCGGAAGGCCAGCTCGTAGTGGACATCGAGATGGAAGGTATGGGGGGAGTAGAAGTCATCCTGGTCGAAATCATAGATGAGGGCCTGCCGCACGTTCACCCCGTCGTCGTCATTGGTGAGCTCCAGACCCGGGAAAAGACCCCTGATGAGGGTGGACTTTCCGGCACCCGGAGCGCCGATGATGCCGATTATCAGATCGTTGGCGTAGAGGTATCTATGGCTCAGTTCGTTGCCCAGCATGTACAGGCGTTGGCGTCCCCGCGGTGCGTAGTAGGTCGAGTAGATGAGGGTTTCATAGCTATGGGGACGGTAGTCGAAAAACGGAGTCCGGGCGTTCGTGAAGGCCCGCGAAGCCGCTGCGGGGATGCTTTCATGCTCTTCCATAACGGCTATGGTAGCGAACTTGGTGAGTGATAGCAACGGTTCCATTGCCCCTACACAGTCTTTCCCGTGCGGACTATAATCGATCCATGCAAGGTCCATTTCCGGTCCGCAAAAAAAGGAGCGCCAGTGCCGTTCTGGTGGTTATCCTCCTGATCCTCATATCCTTTGCCTCCATCTCGGGTATCATACTCCTTGTAGCGCAGGAAAGAAGCAGGCTTCGCCTTCTTGCGGAGTACCGTGCCTTCCAGTTGGCATCGGTACTTCTGCGTGCGGTAGACCTGGACGATACTTCCCGCATCGGCGAAACCCAGGGCTTGGTTGGTTTCGGCGCATATACCCTCAATGGCGATGCCGTCTTCAGGTACGGTAAGGCTCCGTCCTCGGTACGCCCCGAGGATTCCCTGTTGCCCCCGGTTTTCGACGGCAACGTCATATCCTTTCTCAGACCACTCGGCGGTGGATCCATGATGGGAGATAGGCGGACCCAGCCGGTTTTGCCGGGCACTGTCGGGCCAGGTGTTGAGGGTAGCCAGGGTTCGGCCATGGGTGGAATGCCAAGACGACGCGGCCAAGGCATGCAAACCGGGATCGCCGCTGGACGCTTGGTTTTTTTGGCCTACGATGCGGCTTCCCTCAGGAGCGGAGAAAGGAACTTATATATAGGCGGCTTTCTGGTGAGTGCTTCCTTGGCGCTGGCTTTCGGCTTCTTTTTGTATTCTGCGCGCAGCCTGGACGCATACCGTGAAAGGGAAGCCCATAATCGGGAACTCGTCGCTCTGGGTGAGGCCGCGAGAACCCTCGCCCATGAAATCAAGAACCCCTTGGGCATAGTCAAGATCCAGTGCGCCTTGCTTAAAAAAAGCCTGAATGGCGGGGAAGTCTCCCGGAACGAAAGCGCCCAATCGGGACCGCTACGGGAATTGCGTATCATAGAAGAGGAAACCGACCGGCTGGCCCGTTTGGCATCCAGGATACGCGATTTTCTGTCGGCCGGCTCCGCCAACCCTGAATTGGTATCGGTTCAAAACCTGTTCGATTCGCTGAAAGACCGGTACGGCGACCGGATCAGCGTGCATCTTTCCGAACGGCTCCTTGGCGAAAGCCCCGGGTATGTCAGCGTCGATCCCGTCAGGCTCGACCAGATGCTGGACAACGTCCTGGCCAACGCGTTCGAAAGCATGGAAGGGTCCGATAGCCATGATATACCTGACGACAGAGCCCACCCGGAGGTGGATATCTCGGCAGAGGTCAGACGGAATCGGCTCATCGTCTCGGTGGCTGACCGGGGCAAGGGTATTGGCACCGATGATGCCAAGCGCGTGTTCGATCTCTTTTTTACCACCAAATCCAGCGGTTCGGGTATAGGACTCGCCCTGACAAAACGCTATGCGGAAGCTGCCGGCGGTTCAATACGCTTCGAACCGCGCCAGGGTGGTGGCAGCATCTTTAGTATAGAGTTGCCTTATCAGGGAGATGTCCGCTCATGAAAAACGAAACCGAAATCCTGTACCGTGTGCTCGTCATCGACGACGAGCGGAATCTGCGCGAATCCCTGGCCCGTTACCTGCCCACCGAGGGCATCTCGGCGTTGCTTTCCGAGTCTGGCGAGCAGGCCCGGGAATTGTTGGAAACCGAACGTGTGGACGCGGTGGTGGTGGATCTGCGTATGAAGGGCATGTCGGGCCTGGATTTCCTGTCCTGGCTCAAGGATGCGGGGCCCGCGCTGCCCGCCATCATGATCAGCGCCCACGGGGAAGTCTCCGACGCGGTGGAGGCCATGAAGCGGGGCGCCTCGGACTACCTGGTCAAACCCTTCGACCCAGACGAACTGGTGGTGCGTATCCGCAAGGTCGTGGATGGCGCCCGCCTGATGGCGAACGCCCGGGCTACCATGGGGGTGGCCAAAGCAGGGCAGGATTCGTCCTGGATAGGTTCCGGCACGGTGATGGCTGAATTGCGGCGACTCATCGATAGGGTCGCTCCCACCAATTCCACGGTCTTGGTTACCGGCGAAAGCGGTACCGGCAAGGAAGTGGTCGCCCGGCGCATCCACAGCTCCAGCAAACGCGCCGATGGTCCCTTCGTGCCCATAAACCTGGGAGGAATTCCGGAAAACCTGTTGGAAAGCGAGCTGTTCGGCTATGAGCGGGGAGCGTTCACCGGTGCCGAGACAAAAAAGACCGGTCTGTTCGAACTTGCCGGTGGCGGCACCCTATTCCTGGACGAAGTGGGTGACATGCCCCTGGCCTTGCAGGTCAAATTGCTCAGGGTCATCCAGGATAGGCGCATCATGCGGCTGGGTGGCACCAGGCAAATTCCCATAGACGTACGCATCGTCGCGGCCACCAACCGGGATCTTGAAAACGCCGTGCGGGCTGGTACGTTCCGGGAGGATCTGTTCTATCGCCTGAATGTGATACGGATGCGGATTCCGCCCCTTCGCGAACGACCGGAGGATGTACCAGCCCTCGCGCTTTTTTTCACCCAGCGCTACGCCAGCGAGATGGGCAAGACCATAGGGGGGCTGGACGTCGGAGCAATGAAGGTACTGGCTGAATATCCCTTCCCGGGGAATGTCCGCGAACTGGAAAACGCAGTCGAACGGGCCGTCATCCTTTGCGACGGCGAGACCCTGGGTCCGCGGGATTTTTCCTTCGCCGGGGCCTACATGAATGACTTTGCGGTGAGCGACCGGAAAGGCACGCAGGGCAATGGTCAGCCATCCCCGGACCCCGACGATTTCTTCGCGTCCCATCCGCTGGAACTGAACGAACTGGAGCGTCTGGCCATCAAGGCTGCCCTGGTCCGCCACGAAGGCCACCGTGAGAAGACCGCTACGGAATTGGGTATTACCAGAAGGACACTGCTGAACAAAATGAACGAGTTCGATCTTTCCTGAAGCCAGTCCCTGATCACGGTCCCTACAGGTCCGATGGTTTTATTTCAGGGTACGCCCTATTTCATCGATGACCCAGGCGCCCTTGATAAGCCGGATGCGCAATGTATCCTCGCGCTGGTCAGCCTGCGGAGGTCTGGCAACTGGTGTCTGTTCGGGGCTTGCGGGGGATTCCGGAGGACGCCACAAGGTATACGACGCTACATAGCTGGTTTCACCGTCCGCAGCATTCCCGTCCACGGCTTGTAGCCTCAGATCGGTAACCCCGAAAATAAGGGCGTCACTCAGGGGTGAGCCTTCGGATTTCCACTTTTCCGCGGATAGGAAGGCTTCCTCGTGCTCGTAGGCCATGCGTACCCTGCTGATCACGAACAGGTTCGTGATCATGTCGATATCGCCCTTTCCGGCTTTACCGCGCACCGCTGCTTCCATGAACTGGTGGTCCAACTCGCCGAAAGCCTGATAGTACTTCTGGGCAACCTGCACGGGCGACAGGCCCAAGGTATTCGGTCGCTCGGAACGGCTCACCAAGATGCTCCTGACGATGAAGACCACTGCCACCAGGGACACCAAACCCACCAACAGGATGGTGGAATATTTTTTTGTGAACCTTCTTGCGCCTATGGCCGCTCCGGTGGATCTGAGGTAGCGTGCTTTTTCGGTTTCCAGTTCCGCCTGTTCGGTCGCTGAAAGGGTATGGATGAAGCGTTCGATGCCGCCGCTTCCCGGCTCGCCCAAGGCTTCCAGGATGGCATCGGCACTGGGCCTTTGTGTATCCGGCTGCGTGCTTGAAGCCGGTTTCTTAGATCCTTGCTTGCTTGCCGGGGCCCTGATATTCCTGGCAGTACCGGTTTCACCTTTTAAGGCCCCATCCAGGAGCTCTGCCACGGCGGTTTCCAAACCAGGACAGGCCATTCGGGCGGGCAAGGCGCAGGAGTCGCGCATGTCGTTGCGTACGGCATCCTCATTGTCGCCCGGGAAAGCATCCTTCCCGCACAGCGAGCGGTACGCGAGTACCGCGTCCGCAAACGCCAAGGCTGCCTTGCCCGACAGGTCTGGATGGTGCCAGCGTATGGCGCCATCCAGGCGGGCGAGGGGTGCCAGCGAATCCAGAGCGCGGGCCACCAGCCTTTCGGGCAAAAAAAGCACCGAACCGTCCTTGCCCACAATGGTGCCTGCAGGTATCAGCTCCAGTGAAGGCACACGGCGCCGTGGAGTCTCATCGTCGGTGTGTGGAGAGGCCGCGCTGACGTCCCTCAGCCTGCGGCGGGCCTGCAGGACCAATCTGACAGGGTCCAGCGGGTCCGCATCTTGCAGGATTTCCAACAGGGAACGGCCGGGAAAATCCGGGCCGTAGACGAGCATGACACCCTCGGGAGCGCTTACTCCCTCGGGCATCCAATCCCGAACCAACCCGTCCGGAGCGACGATGCGCCCCGGTTGGGTAATCAGGGAATGTAATTTAGCCTGGGCGAAGGCCGCCTGGTCCAGGCCGGTACGAAGGGCCAGACAGCGCGTACCGTTCACATCGGCACGGCACGCTATGCTGCCCGCTTCGCTATACGCGTTTCCCACCCTTATCTGCCGGTGGGGGAGTACAGGTAACGGAAGTAGTCCATATCGGTAGACAGGGTCTTTACAAATTTTGGCATGGTAAGGCGGTACGACTCCACGCTGCGCCAGAAGTCGAAGAAGCCCGTGTCCCGTCCGTAGGATTGGGCGTAAATCTGGGTGGCCTCAGCGTCTGCCTTGCCCTTCAGCCCCTCGGCCTTTTCGTAGGCCGCCGACAGGAGGGACCGCTGTTCGTTTTCCAGCTTGCCCAGCCACTCGGCTTTCTTGCCTTCACCGTTCGACCGGAAAGCCTGCGCGATTTGGTTGCGTTCCTTGATCATGCGGTTGTAGACGCTCTCGGTAAGCTCGTCGGAATACTTGATCTGGCGGGGATACACGTCCAGTAGTTCGATACCGTATTCGGGCACAAGCTGGCGCGAGAGGGTGAGAATCTCGGCGGAAAGTTGCTGACGTCCCTTGATGATGGTTTCGATGGTCGCATCGCCCTTGGTGAGCATTGCTACCTGGCCTATATCGGCCTCGCCGCCCACCGAAAAGGATTCCTCGATTTTCCTTTCGTTGATGACGTTGGAATCGCGCACGGTTTCCCGCAACCAATTGTCTGCGATGACGGTGCGTACCGCCGAATCGATCACGTCGTCCAGACGGGCGTACGCTCCGTCCACGGTGGTGACGGATTCATAGAATTTCTGGGCATCCGTGATGCGCCAGCGGGCGGTGGTATCCACCCAGATGAACTGGTTTTCCTTGGTGGGGATGCGCTGGGGCTCGCCGTCCCAGGACATTACCCGCTTGGGATAACTGACGATGGAGTCTATGAAGGGCGATTTTATCTGAAGTCCTGCTTCGGATTTGGTGGCTACTATCTGCCCAAGGCGCACTACGACGGCGATCTCGCCCTCGTTGATCACGTAAAAAGGACCGGTCATCAGGAAGCCGATGACGATGACGGCCAAAATGGCCAGAACGGTAATCAGGCGTTTCATCGGGCGCCTCCTGTGGCGGAATCAAGGTTCTTCATGGGCAGGAAATTGTCGAAGCGACGATCTATAAGGTTCGTGCCTTCCGAATCCTTGAATACTTCCTCTATCATCTCGTAGTACAACCTCTTTCGGGTAACGTCGGGTGCCTTGCGGTACTCCTCGTACACGGAATTGAAGCGGGACACATCGCCCTTGGCCTTGTTGACGCGTTCTGCGGCGTAGCCCTGGGCTACCTGGACCAGCCGGTCGGCCTCGCCCTGGGCTTTGGGGATTTCCTTGTTGTAGGCTTCCTTGCCCTCGTTGATCAGTCGGTTCATGTCCTGGATGGCCTTGTTCACGTCCTCGAAAGCTGCCTGGACGCCCTTGGGCGGGACTATGTTCTGGAGCTTTACGGCTATGATCGAAATCCCCATATTGTAGCTCTTGAGGGTATCGTTCATGAGGATTGTGCCCTGTTCTTCTATGGTTGTCCGTTCCGGTCCGATGACGTTCAGGATGGCGCGGTCGCCTACCAGCAGGTTGATGACCGACTGGGAAACGTCACGGATGGTCTTGACCCGCTCCTGCACGTTGAAGAGCCAGGCCCTCGCATCGACTATGCGGTATTGGATGATCCATTCCACATCGACAATGTTGAGGTCCCCCGTGAGCATGGTGGACTCTTCCGGGAAAAGTTCGTCCGAATAGACGGTATTTATCCCCGCCTTCAGGGTACGGAAACCGAACTGTTCGGTCTGGACCACACGGGTCTTTACCGGGTAGTGCCGGTCAATTCCCAAGGGCAGCTTGTACTGCATGCCGGGACCCGTTGTCTTCAGATAGCGGCCGAAACGGGTGACAACCGCCTCTTCCGTCTGGTCCACTATGTAGAAGCTGGTACCGGACAAGGCGACAAAGGCAACAACCGCCAGGATCAAGATGATGGTGAACGGTTTTATCTTGCCGGGCATCGCATCGGGAGTTACGTTTCGCATCCCTGATTTCCTCCAGGACAATAAGCTCGTGGTCCACGCGATTTACGCGGGACCGATACATACAAACATACCCATGTCCGCGCTCAGGGTCAAGAAATGCCTCTTTACCCGCGCACGTCAGATCAATATACTCACTCTGAAGCATTCAATCCATCCGATCCAGGAGAGATTCCGCATGATATTCCCCCTCGAACAGCTTATTGAATACAACAAGAACATGTACGAGATCACCTGCGCGGCTTCCCGCCGTGCCTATCAGCTCTCCATGATGCGCGATCCGGAGGTCGAAAAAAGCGACGGCAAGGTCGTCTCCCTCGGTGCCCGCCAGGTATTCACCCACCATGTCGGTTTCCGACTGGAAGATTGAAAGCCCCAGTCCTACTTTTATTCGGTCCCACCGCCTCGGGCAAGACTGCCTTGCTCGAGCGGCTCTTTGCCGGACCCAAAGCCCCTTTCAAGGCCGAGATAGTCTCCGCCGATTCCATGCAGGTCTATCGCGGCATGGATATAGGCACCGCGAAACCCTCCCCGGAACTTCGCGCGGTCCTGCCCCACCACCTTATCGACATCCGCGACCCTTCCGAAACCTTCAGCCTGGGTGACTTCGTGCCCCTGGCGCAAAAAGCCTGCGCGGAAATAGCATCCAGAGGGGCACTTCCCGTAATCAGCGGGGGAACGGGTTTCTACCTGAAAAGTTTCGTCCTGGGCTTGCCCGAAACACCCCCTTCGGACCTTACCATCCGCGAACAGCTGCGCTTGGAACTGGCCGGACGCGGTGCAGCTACCCTGATGGATGAATTGCGCCTTGCGGACCCCACCAGCGCCGCCCGCATCCACCTTAACGACACCTACCGGCTCACCCGCGCCCTGGAAGTGTTCCGGAGCACCGGACGCCCCCTCAGTTCCTTCGCCGCCTCCGGTGCCGGACCACGCGGTGGAGATGCCGCCCCTCGTCCCGAATACGACTTCCTCTGCCTGGGTCTGGATCGGGACCGCGAGGAACTCTACCGCCGCAACAACGGACGCACCCGCACCATGTTCGGTGCCGGGTTGCCCGAAGAAGTAGCTGCACTATGCGCCGCCGGCTACGGCCCCGATTCCCCCGGCATGCGCGCCATCGGCTACAACGAATTCTTCCTTGACGACGGCAGTCTTTGCACAAATCGCGAGGCCCTCATCTCCCGCATCGCCCAGAACAGCCGCCACTACGCCAAACGCCAGATCACCTTTTTTTCAGCCATCCCCGGCGCGCGCTTCATCCCCGCGGCTGACGAGGATTCGGCGCTTGCGGAAATCAGGAGTTCGATTGAGGGCTTGATAGGACCTGTCTGATGCCAGGCAGATTCTGATCCCCCGGAAAAGCCCCAATCATATTCTACGCCGCTTTTTTATCCCCGCTTCCACCCGACGTTTCAGATCCTGGAATATGGGATTCAAATTGGCGAGGGTGCTATGGAAAGCCCTTATTTCTTCCGGCGACTGCACTTCCTGGTATGGGGATGGATTCAGCGTTACCAGCACGTGGTTGAGCTCCCCGATAAGGCGGGACAGTTCGGTGAACTCTTCCCGGGGTAGGTCCTCCGGACGGAGTTTCCAGCTGTCCAGCTTGCGTATCCAGGCGACATGATCGGCGTACATGTCTACCAGAGTGGCACGAAACTCGCCATAATCATCATCGCCGGGGGCGTATTCGCCCAGAGCCTCGTCGCAGAAAGCTCTCAGTAGCCCGGCCATCTCATCAGAGGCTTCAGGAAAGACGGTCCATTGCGATGCATTCTCGAAAAATTGGTCCCAAACCTCCTGCAGGTTCCTTTGCCTGTATACCATATCAATGAGCAGGGAGATGATTTCTTCGGAATTGAAGGCGAATTCATAAGCATCAAAAAATTCATTCATCCTTGTATAGACACTGGATCGTACCGAGGTTTTTATGCGCTTGCTACCCTTACTGATGTTGCCCCCACGCTTATTTACCGGTTTGCGGCTTCCCTCACCATACCGATCGGGAATGTCCGGGAAGGATAGTTCCTCTGCCCTGGCTCCCCGTTTCCAGAGTATTCCGTTGCCTCCAAAATCCATCAACGATACGAGTCTGTCCGCTTCGAGATAATCTGTAATCGAAGCTGCCGGGTTTCCATAGACTGCCTTGCCTCCGTACCTGTACGCCAGGCTCAACAATCCGGTGTTATCCGAGGGCTGTCGTAATTCTTCCATGGCGATGGAGAATGCGGCATCCAGCGAGTCGAACCAGGCCTCCCGTCCGCCCAGACAGGGATCTTCAGCATCCAGTGCTTCCATGGTGATGACCATGGGTGAAATGACTTGGACGGTGCAGCGAAGATAGGTTCCTGCCTTTATACCGGTATTCTTTTTGAAGAGTGAATCCAGGTTGCGTGCTTTCAAACGCACGAGTGCGGTATTTGAACCATTGAGTGTGTTGGCCATAACTTTCATATTGCCCGGCCAGCTTTCCTCCAAGATGGACAAAACGAGGCTTGAATCCAATAGTGAATGGAAGCGTCCGAAATCTTCCAGGGATAACGAGATGACTTTTTCTGCTAATAGGATCGCATTGGTAGATAAAAGCACCAGACTGTTCGGGTTGACGTAGGCGGGTCGGAAAGGTTCGAAGCGGTGGCCTGGGATGAATATCCGGCGTTCCCGTTCCAGATCGTCCAGACGAATAAGGAAGCGCGCACCTTTCGGGAGCTTCTTTCTGGCTTTTGCGGTTTTTTTTGAGGTTTCCATCCGGGAAGCTTAATCTATGCATGTAGGTTTGGAAAGTCAAATAAGATGCCGGCCCTTGACCTTTTATCCGGCCTGCCGCATACTGGCGGAAGAATTCAAGTCCTTACGTCAGTAATGGAAGGCCTGTTCGGTTCGACGGGATACATCTTTCGGGAAAGGAGTCGCCAAGTGCCCTGCGGAAGAAAGCGCAAGCTAAAGAAAATCGCGACGCATAAGCGCAAGAAGAAGCTTCGGAAGAATCGGCATAAGAACAAGAAGCGTTAGTCGACTTCCCGATTCCAAGGACGGCCTTTGGCCGTTCCAAGCCGCGTAGCCTTTTGGTTGACGCGGCTTTTTTATACTTCGGCTGAATGCCCTTTCGGATGCCATAGGCTGACGTGGGGGGGAAATTGGGATATATTCATTTCAGCATATGAAATCAACACCAATACTTGATCGGGTCCATATCCCTGCCGATGTGCGTAACCTGTCCTTAGGCGAGCTTTCCTCCCTCTCGAAGGAAATCCGTACCCGTATTGTCGAAGTGGTAAGCCGGAACGGAGGACACCTCGCGTCAAATCTCGGTGTCGTCGAGTTGACGATTGCCCTCCATCGCGTTTTTGAGACTCCTCTTGATAAGATTGTGTGGGATGTGGGGCATCAATGCTACGCCCATAAGCTGCTCACCGGAAGGGCAGGCAATTTTGAAAGATTGAGGCAAAAGGACGGTCTTTCCGGTTTTCCCAAAAGGTCGGAGAGCGAACATGATTCCTTTGATACAGGCCATTCCTCCACCTCCATATCCGCAGCCTTGGGCTTGTTGGCTGCCGAACGTATTTTCGGTGGAAAGGGACATGCGGTTGCCGTCATCGGAGATGGTGCCCTGACCGGAGGCCTGGCTTACGAGGGGCTCGCACATGCAGGCCAATTAGGGCTACCGCTGGTCATCATCCTGAACGACAACAAGATGTCCATAGGACCCAACGTCGGCGCCCTATCCCAGCACCTGAGCCGCCTTTCCATGAAGGGAAGATATCAGTCTTTCCGGCGTGGGGTGGACCGCTTTCTTCGTCGCATACCCTTTGCCGGTTCCTTCCTGTATGAGGCGGTGCAGCGTCTGAAACGCGGCGTCAAGGCCGTTTTCTACCACGAAAATTTCTTTGTCGATCTTGGTTTCGAATACGTAGGACCCATCGATGGCCATAATCTTCCATTGCTGGAGCAGGTAATCCGGGATGCGAAAAACCTGAACCGGCCGGTAGTCGTCCACGTAAATACCCGGAAGGGAAAGGGTTACGAATTTGCCGAGGACGACCCGAGTTTCTTCCATGGGGTAACGCCCTTTTCGATCAGTGACGGCAAGGTTGAGCGCAGTGGTGCGGCCAGTTTCACCGAGGCTTTCGGAAAGGCTGCACTGGCCCTGGCCGAGGAGGACGAACGGGTAGTTGCCGTCTGCGCTGCCATGGAGAAGGGCACAGGCTTGTCAGCCTTCAGGAAAGCCTTTCCATCCCGCTTTTTTGATGTTGGCATAGCCGAACAGCACGCACTCACTTTTTCCGCAGGCCTGGCCGCCAGGGGGCTCAGACCCATAGTCGCCGTCTACTCAACCTTTTCCCAGAGGGCGGTGGACCAGATCGTGCATGATATCGCCATACAGGATCTGCCGGTCACTATCGCGCTGGACCGTTCCGGTTTCGTACCAGACGATGGGGAAACCCATCAGGGGCTTTTCGATATATCACTTTTCCGCGCCATCCCGAATCTGACATTACTGGCACCAGCGAGCGGCGTCGAAATGGAATCGATGCTGCGTTGGTCCGTTGCCAGCGGGCGGCCTTGTGTCATACGGTACCCCAAGACTGCCTGCCCGCCGGAAAACGAAGCCTTTTCATCCAAGATTGAGGAAGGCCGGGGTTGTCTCATCCGCAACTCCGGTGCTCCGGTGCTGCTGGCTTTCATCGGAAGCCTATATCCACAGACGGTGGAGGCGGCGGACCTGCTCGCCGCCGAGGGACTTGCTGTAGATGTGTATAATCTCCGTTTTTTGAAACCCGTGGATGAGAATGGGCTTGCGATCCTCATAAGCCGCTACGAGTTGGTGGTCGTGTTGGAGGAGGGCAGCGCCCAGGGCGGTTTCGGGGAGTACCTTGCAGCATTCGCTTCTCGTACCGGTCTTGGAGCGCGCATTCTGCCCAAGGGCGTACCGGATCTGTATCCCCCGCACGCTTCACGGGAAGAACTTCTCAAGTTGGTCGAACTGGATGGACGTGGTATAGCCACTGCGGTTTCCCAAGCTTGCCGGAACCGCTCGCGACTGAGTCTCGTACTTCCTACCTCGCCCTAAAAACAGAAGATCCTTCAAAAATTCCTGATTTTTGAAAATGGCTCAACACCTTGTAGAAATCGGTTCGGCGAACTATCCTGTTTCAAGGGGAAGGCTAGATTGGAGTGGTTTCAGCAGGCCTATAGCGCGTACAATTATCTCAGGCCTGTGCTGGACATCGCGATTCTCGCGTTGCTCCTTTATAAGGGTTACGACCTGCTCGTCAAAACCCAGGCCGTTCAGCTGATCAAGGGAGCGGGATTCCTCGCCCTTGTGTACGCGATAGCATTTTTCCTCAAGTTGAATACCCTGCAATGGATCCTGAACCTGTTGGCCCCAGGTTTGTTCATCGCCATCGCCATCGTATTCCAGCCGGAACTGCGGAAAATAATCATGCGACTGGGGCAGGGTGAATGGTTCCGTCTGGATTCCAAGCCCCGTCTGGGCCAGCTTGACGCGGTCATCAGTTCGGCGGAAATCCTGGCCGAACAGAAGCGGGGTGCATTGGTTGTTTTTCCCCGCAGGATAGGACTCAAGAACATCATCGACACCGGCACCAGGCTTAACGCGGAACTTTCATCCAGCTTGGTGACAACCGTTTTCGCCTTCGATACGCCCCTGCACGATGGTGCCATGATAGTCCAGAACGGCCGCATAATCGCGGCTGGCTGCTTCCTGCCCCTGTCGGAACAGCAGGATATACGCAAGAGTTTCGGAACCAGGCATCGGGCGGCATTGGGCCTGTCCGAAGAATCCGACGCTGTGGTTCTGATAGTGTCGGAAGAGACCGGTGCCATGTCCCTGGCCTACGATTCCAAGCTATATTACGATTTGTCTCCACGGGTTATCCAGCGCAAATTAAGGGATCTTCTCGATCCGGACAGATCGGATGACAGCGCCCAGTTGTCGGGCATAGAACTCAAGGAGCCTTTCCTTGAAGAATAAGAAATTTCTGGACCAGATTACGGGGAATTGGCCCGCCAAGGTTTTGTCCATCGTCGTAGCCATCCTTCTTTTCACCTTCAACCGAATGAGTACCCTGGAAGAGCGCTTTTTCTCTGTTCCCTTGCGGGTGAACCTGGATGGGAATCTTGTTCCGGCCAGTTCATATCCGCGTATGGTCCGGGTTACGCTGCGCGGGGAAGCGAACAGTGTCTTCCCCATCCTTGAAGAGGATATCGAAGCGATCCTCGATTTGAGCAAATACAAGAGCGAGGGAGTCTACAAGGCACCGGTCCTGATCAGGAAAAAGGGAACGGCAACCGGCGTGGATCCGCTGGAAGTTCATGTGGACCCGCTGGAAGTGGCTGTCGCCATAGAGCGGAAGGATTCCAAAAAGGTCTCCGTCACCCCGAGTTTTCGAGGGTACCTTGAGAACGGTTACGAATTATCCTCCTATGTGATCGAGCCTCCGACGATCGATATTTCCGGTCCCGCAGGCATCGTCGCCAGGATAAACGACGTCACCACAGATTTCGTGGAGCTTTCAGGCCGCAAGGAGGATTTTGTCGCGACCGTGAAATTGCTCAACAAGGATCCCCTGCTCTCGATAGCCGGTGATGGCCGGGTCGAGTTCCGCGGAACGATCCAACAGTCCATTATGATACGCACCTTTGACAGATTGCCCATCGTGCTGTCGGGCCTTAGGGACGGTTTCATCGCCAGACCGCAGATCAACTTCGGTTCCGTCAAACTGCAGGGTAGCCAGAACGATCTGGAAACCTATGTTCCTGACGCGTCGCTCCTCTCACTCGATTGTTCGGATGTAAACGATGCGGGTTTGTACATCCTGCCGTTGGTAGTGCTAGTTCCCCCAAATTTCACCATAGTACGTTTTGATCCTGTCGAGATCGCCGTGGAAGTGGAACGGGAAAAGGCCTCGCGCCCAGGGGACGACGTGAGATGATAGTGGGCATCGGTATCGACGTAGTCCATGTGCGGCGGATGGATCATTGGCAATCAGTCACCGGACTTCTGGAACGTTATTTTCATCCGGATGAATTGCAGACAGCCCTTGAACGCAAGACCGGTGCCAGCCTGTCACTAGCAGCCCGTTTTGCCGCCAAGGAAGCCTTTGGAAAGGCTTTGGGTACGGGTCTTATGGACATCATCCTGAAGGATATAAAAGTACAGAATCACCATAATGGCAGGCCGGAAATGATCCTGAGCGGGACAGCACTGGAAGCATTCGGAAGGACGGGGGCGGACAGGGTTCACTTGTCGCTCACCCATGAACGGGATAATGCCATCGCGATGGTGGTGCTTGAGACTGTTGGAGGCGCTGGATGAGCGCGGCGAAAGAAAAGCACGAACTTAAGCTGAGTTTCTACGCGAAAGAACCCCTCCATTGCCCTATCTGCGATGCGACTTTCTATCGGGAGGAATTGCTGTCCGGCAGCGGTCGTCTGATAGCCGGCACCCTGACCGACGAACTGCACCGTTTATACGAACCATCGGCAAAATTCGGCGATGTGCATCCCCTCGTATACATTCCTACCGTGTGCCCTTCCTGCTGGTACGCTTCTTCAGAGGCTGATTTTTTGGGCATCCCGGTAAAAAAAAGGGATTTGGTATCCATGGACAGGGATGAGCGCATCAAGGATGTCCAGTTGCTGTTCCCCCAAGTGGATTTTTCATCACCCCGGACCCTGCCAGAAGGCGCTGCCGCCCATTATCTGGTTCTACGCTGCTACTCCTTTTTTACCCATGAATTTTCACCTACCATCAAGCAGGGTATCACAGCCTTGCGCACCGGTTGGTTGTTCGACGAACTTCACGCGAAGATGCCCGCGGAAAACTATGATTGGTTGGCCCAACTTTTTAAGAGGAAAGCCCGCTTTTTTTACCGTGAAGCCCTGCGGCTTGAACAATCCGGTACCGAACCCCTTTCAGGCATCAAGAATTTTGGTCCCGATACGGACAAGAACTACATGTATGAGGGTGCCCTGTATATGGTCGCCCTGCTGGAATTGAAATACGGTTCAAGGGAAAATTCAGAAAAGCGGGCCGAATCCCTGGGAGAGGCCAAACGTACCATTGCCAAGATTTTCGGGTTGGGTAAATCCTCCAAAAACAAGCCTGGGCCTCTCCTTGAAAAAGCCCGTGACCTCTACGACACCATAAACCGGGAACTCAACGAGACAGATGACTGATCGGAACATACGTCTCCTGATTTCGTACGATGGTACCGATTTCGCAGGCTGGCAAAGGCAGCGTTCCCACCGGTCGGTCCAGGGCGAGCTGGAACGGGCATTGGAAAGGATGCATAAGAAACCGGTGAACATCTTCGGTTCGGGGCGTACCGATTCCGGCGTACACGCCCTGGGCCAGGTCGCGAATTTCCATACCTCCATAGCCTCGATCCCCGCCGCCAATTTCAAGCAAGCCCTGAACACGCTGTTGCCACGGGATGTACGCATCATGGATGCCCGGGAATGCTCTCCCGATTTTCACGCCCGTTTCGACGCCAAGGATCGAAGTTACCGGTATTACCTTATCTGCTCCCGGCCTGCCTTCGCCCACGAACTGCGCTTCGCCTGGCAACTTTGGCGGCAACCACACATCGATATACTCAATTCCATGGCCCGCACCTTGTTGGGGGAGACTGATTGTTCCACCTTCGCCACACCCGGCGACCCAAGCGAATCCAGACACCGGCATATCAGCCTGGTCCGTTTCATGAGCGAGGGGGACAAGCTGGTTTTTGAGATCCGTGCCAATGCCTTTTTGTGGCGGATGGTGCGGTCCATACTTGGAAGTCTCCTGCATTACGAAGGGCTAGGTGCCTCGATCGATGATTTTAAGGCTGTAGTGAACGCCAGGGATCGCGCACTGGCAGGCCCGACGGCGCCGGCACAGGGGCTTTTTTTATGGAACATCCGCTACTTCCGCGATTGAATGTGCGCATTGACCAAGATCGCGGGCTGGGGTTATTATCCTTCCTGACGGGGGCGCCGCAAGGCCGCCCGACCAAGCGCAGATTCCGTATCCGCCCTTTTTCGGGACGAGGGAAGTCGGTGGAATGCCGACGCGCCCCCAGGCACTGTAAGGGATGAGGTTTATACGGGTCCAGTCGGGAAGCTGATGCTTTCCGGATCGGGCATCACCACTGGGGATCGCATCCCCGGGAAGGGCGTAAAGACCGTCGATGCCGGAATGATGGTTTTGGTCCATCTTCCTTTATTCGCTCGTAATCCCGAGCCAGGAGACCTGCCCCCGTTCCGGTACCGCATGGTGCCGCGATCCCGGGAAATTCCGGTGAGACCCCAGCGGTTTCGAGGATATCCCAAGCCGATCCTCTGGGCACAGGACGATGGGACAAGCTAAAACCCTGATGATTCAGGGCACGGCCTCGTCGGTGGGTAAAAGCCTGCTGACCGCAGCGTTGTGCCGCATATATTCACGCAGAGGGATACGGGTCGCGCCCTTCAAGGCGCAGAACATGGCCCTGAATTCCTGGGTCACCCCCGACGGACTCGAAATAGGCCGTGCGCAGGCGCTTCAGGCTTTTGCCGCCCGGGTGGACATCGACGTACGCATGAATCCCATACTCCTCAAGCCCGAGGGCGATTCGGTATCCCAGGTGGTACTGAACGGAAAGGCCTGGAAGCGGGCCAAGGCGGGTGAGTACTGGAACGAAAGGGACGTACTATGGCCGGCGGTCACCTCGGCCCTGGATTCCCTGCGCTCCGACTACGAACTGGTGATCATCGAAGGCGCCGGAAGTCCGGCGGAAATAAACCTCCGAAAAGGTGATATCGTCAATATGGCCGTGGCCTTGTACGCCAATGCGCCGGTACTGTTGGTTGGTGACATAGACCGTGGCGGCGTCTTCGCTTCCTTCGTGGGTACCCTGGCGCTGCTGGAAGAAGAAGAGCGCGCGCTGGTAAAAGCCTTCATCATCAACAAATTCCGCGGCGACCTTGCCCTACTTTCGGACGGACTCACCATGCTTGCGGACCGCACCGGTGGAAGGCCTACCTTGGCCGTCGTGCCCTGGATACGCGGCCTGGCCTTGGCTGAGGAGGACTCCACCGCGCTGGACGAGGTCCGCTTCACAATTCAGCCAGAAGGCATTTCAGGGGACAAGCTGTCATCTGCAGATCCAAAGGCAAGCTCATTGAATGACCCATGCTCCGACCGGATCATTGATATTGCTGTCATCCGCTTCCCCCGCATATCCAATTTTGACGACGTGGACGCGCTTGCCTCCGAGGCCGGCGTGCACGTGCGTTTCATCAGCTCTCGGGCCTCACTGGGCAAACCAGATGCGATCATCCTGCCGGGTTCCAAGTCCAGCATCGCCGATCTGGCCTGGCTGGAGGAGAGCGGTCTGGGAGAGGCCGTTCGGGCTTTTGCCCTGCGCGGCGGCGCGGTTGTAGGGCTTTGTGGTGGTTACCAGATGCTTGGGAAATCGCTAAGCGATCCGCTGGGCGCCGAGGGCGGAGGCGTAAGCGCGGGCGCAAATGAGTGCGCAGGCCTGGGCTTGCTCGGCCATGAAACCGTTTTTGGCACGGAAAAGTCAACCAGACGGACCAAGGCCGTGGTCGAGGGTGGCGAAGGGGCTTTCAAGTTAGCTTCGGGTGCCTTGGTGGAAGGCTACGAGGTGCACATGGGCATGACTTCTCCAATTCCAGGCCAGGCGGCATTTCGTCTGGAGGATGGCAGTGGTGAAGGCGCGCGCACAGCCGACGGCAGGGTATGGGGAACCTACCTGCACGGCGTTTTCGACAGGCCCGGGTTCAGGCGTGCCTGGTTGCGTTCCATAGGTTGGGCGGGGAACCTGCATGGCGGTGAGGCCTTGTCGGAACTGCGGGACAGGGAATTGGACCGGCTCGCCGATCAGGTAGAGACGGCAATGGATATGAAGGCATTGGATAAGATCATCGGCTTGAAGCTGGCTTGAAATGTGGTGGATTATGAGGAGCTTAAGAATGAAACGTTGGGTATTCGCATGTGTATTGGCTATTTCGGCGCTCTCGGGTGCCCTCGCGGCAGGACTTTCGGTTACCGATAGCCTGGGACGGACGGTCAGCCTGGATAAACCCGCCCTGAGGGTGGTGAGCCTGTCGCCTTCGGCCACGGAAATACTTTTTGCCCTGGGTGCCGCGGACGCGGTGATGGGTGTGACGGATTATTGCAACTATCCCCCGGAAGCTGTCGCGAAACCCAAGGTGGGCGGTTTTTCGGGCAAGACCATCAGCATAGAACAGATAGTCGCCATGCGGCCGGATCTGGTCATTGTCGCGGGGGGAATGCACGAAAAGGTAATGGGCATGCTTGCTTCGGTCGGGATAAAGTCCTTTGCGGCCGAACCCACGACCATTACGGAAATCTACGCCAATATCCGTGCCATCGGCCTGCTGATCGGCAAGGACGCCAACGCCGGGAAGGTAGTCCTGGCGATGAAAACTAGGATCGACGCGGTGGGTGCCAAGGTGTCGGCGGCGAAGAAGCCGACGGTCTTCTGGGAATTGTGGGATGACCCGCTCATGAGCGCGGGTGGACCCACCTTCATCAACGAGGCCATCCGCCTCGCAGGCGGTACGAACATCTTTGCCGACATGAAGGAACAATGGCCCATGGTCAGTCTGGAGGAGATACTCGTCCGCAATCCCGAATGGATCGTCTCCGGCGACGACCACGGCGACCGGATGAACGCCGAGCAGCTGAAAAAGCGTAACGGATGGACCAATGTCGCAGCGGTCAAAAACAACCGTATCGCCCTGGTGGAAGCCGACGAGATCAACCGTTCCGGTCCGCGTTTTGCCAACGCCGTTGAAGCCCTGGCCCGGGTGTTCCACCCCGATCTGGTGAGACCCTGAGAGCGGGAGTGCTGATTCCATGACCCGACGAGCCTATATGGGAATTCTGGCTGTATTGATCGCTCTCCTCTCCCTGGCCATTCTGGCCAGCTTGGGTTTGGGGGCGGTCCGCCTGAAACTTTCTGAAACGATACGGGTCCTGCTATCCCTCTTTACCGGACGCGAGGAAGGCATCGCGACGACCATAGTCCTTGACCTGCGGCTTGCACGCACCCTGCTCGCTGCGGCAGTGGGGGTATCACTGGCAGTGTCGGGAACGGCCTTTCAGGGCTTTTTCCGGAATCCGCTGGCTGATCCCTACGTCATTGGTGCTTCTTCCGGCGCGGCCCTGGGCGCGGCTCTGGCCATCGTTTTCGGCGCGCCCCAATTTGGCGCCTTTTCCACCCCCGCGCTCGCGGCCTTTGTAGGCGCCCTTGCTGCGGTGGGGCTTGCCTTTTTTGTCTCCCGCGTGGCTGGAGACCCGCCGCCGGCAGCGGCGCTCCTTCTTGCCGGTACGGCCCTCAGTTCGCTCTTTTCCGCAGCCCTCTCCCTCGTCCTGGTCGTGAAGGACAAGGATATGGCCCGCGTCTATTACTGGTTGTTGGGCGGTTTCGGCGGCACGGGTTGGTCCGACCTGATTGCTGTGGGACCGGTGATGCTGCTGGGCTGCCTGATCGTGGTTATCGCCTCACGACCCCTGGACTTGTTGTCCTTTGGCGAGGAACAGGCTGGCAGCCTGGGGCTGGACGTGAAACGTTCGCGGGCCATCATCGCGGCGGGGGCTTCCCTGGCGGCAGCCGCGGCGGTTTCGGCAGCCGGTATCATAGGTTTCGTCGGGCTGGTGGCGCCCCACGCCGCCAGGCTCATTGTCGGCCCCAGCCACAAGCGGCTCATCCCCGCCGCCGCGCTTACCGGCGCGCTTCTGGTGGTCCTTTCCGATGTCGTGGCCCGCACAGCGGCGTCCCCGCTGGAACTGCCCGTCGGTATTGTTACCTCCGCAGTGGGCGCTCCCTTCTTCCTCTATCTGCTGGCCAGGAAGGCCAGGGGCTTGGGCCGCTCATGACACCTTCCTGCCTTACCCTGAAGGCCGTTACCGTGGGGTACGACGACCGTGTCGTGCTTGAAAATGTAGACCTGGAGCTGAAACCCGGCGAACTGCTGGCTTTTGCCGGACCAAACGGCGTAGGAAAGACCACCCTGCTCAAGGTCATGGACGGAAGGTCCAAGCCTCAGCACGGAACCGTCACCCTGGACGGGAAAAACCTTTCAAGCTTCAGTGCTCCCCAGCTCGCCCGCCGCATAGCCTTCGTGCCCCAGGCCGCCCGCGTGGATTGGCCCTTCACCGTGCGCGAAGCCGTAAGCCTTGGGCGTTTTCCCCACCGCGGCTGGTTTGCCCCGCCCCGACCGGAAGACCGGGAAGCCGTGGACCGATCCCTGCTGCGCTGTGACCTCGAGGACTTTGGCGAGAGGTTGGTGACGGAACTTTCAGGGGGTGAACTCCAGCGGGTGATGATAGCCCGGGCTTTGGCCCAGGAACCGGACATCCTTCTATTGGACGAACCAGTATCGCACCTGGACGTGAAGCACCAGATCGCCACCCTCGAACTGGTGCGGGAATTGGCCGACGGTGGCATGGCTGTAGCTGCAAGCCTCCACGACCTGAACCTGGCAGGTCTTTACGCGGACCGGGTCGCGCTTTTCGTCAAGGGCCACTTACACGCCGTGGGATCACCCTTGGAAATATTGCAGGAACCCCTCATCCGCCTGGCCTTTGACGTGCCTGTATTGGTAGGCGAACACCCCACCGTCGGTGGCGTGCCCTCGGTCTACCACCCGGCTCCCAACCGGGATCCTACCAAGCGCCCAAAGAGGCCAGCCCAACCATGAGGACCGCCCACAGGAGTGTGGAAGCCACCATGAGCCTGACTGCGCGCTGAATGGTAGTTTTGTCGCAGGGGCGTGAATCCGGCGCGGAGCCTATTTTTGGTTTTTCCAGCACAACGCCGTCGTAGGAGACGGTCCCTCCCATTTCGACGCCCAAGGCTCCCGCGAAAGCCGCTTCCCCGTGGGCGGAGTTGGGGCTCTCGTGGTTCAACCTGTCGCGCAGGAACATCTTCCATGCACGCAGGGGTTTGCTTCCGGTGAGGAATGCCGCCGCGCAGATGATGGGAGCCGCGAGCCGGGCGGGAATGAAGGTCGCCACGTCGTCGGCCTTGGCTGCAAGGCGTCCAAAGTACAGGTAGCGTTCGTCCTTGTGCCCGAACATGGAATCCATCGTGTTGAGGGTACGGTAGGCGAGGGCCCCCAACGGACCGAGCAGGGCGGCCCAGAATAAAGGAGCGGCGACACCGTCCACGAAACTTTCGGCCACGCTTTCGGTTGCGGCCTTGGCGACCCCTTCCTCGTCCAAAGCCGCAGTATCCCTTCCCACTATCATGGCAACCCTTTGTCGTGCCTCCACAAGGTCGCCACATACCAGCGAAGTTTGGACGCGACCTGCGTGCCGAGCAAGATCGCGGCAGGCGACGGAGGCCCACACGATGGCGATTCCTGCGATCGAGGCGCCTGCGATTTCGCCGGCATGGATGTTTCCGTACGCGCTGCCAATCAGCCCGCCCATCAAGCCGGCCAAGCTCATGGCCAGCGCGCCGGTGACGCCGACGACGATGCTGACCGTGAGCCAGGTAGATATACCGGCTACCGTTGGGGCATAACGGGGGCGGAAATAGCTTTCACAGCGTGCGGCCAAGGTGCCTATGAGCCGCACCGGATGGAGGCGGAAGTAGGGGTCGCCGATGATGAGGTCCAGCAACAGGCCGCCAGCCAGGGATACGAGGCTTATGGTCACCGTCGCAGTCATCCCCTTCCTCCTACAAGCTGGCACAGGACCTCGCCCAACGCGGATACCAACCGTTCATTCTCGGCTTCCGTACGGACAGCCACCCGCAAGTAGCGGCATTCCCCGTTCCGGGACAGACCTGAAAAACTTGAACAGTCACGCACGGCCACTCCCTTTTTTAACAGGGCATTTTCCACCGTTTTTGAATCGAAGCCCTTAATTTCCGGATTGGCATTTTCAAGCCTCAACAACAGGAAATTGGCGACCGCACCTGGAACCGGAAAAATGCCATCCAACGAAGCCAGTCGCCCCAGCAACGCTGCCCGCAAGCGCGCGCATTCGGCAATGCTTTTCCGCATATAAGCCCTGTCACCCAGCGCGCGGGCACCTACTGTCTCCGCGAGGGTGTTGACCGGCCAATCGGACAGGCAGGAGCGGATACGGTCGCGTATTTCGGGGGCGCACAGGGCGAGGCCGATACGCAGACCGGGAACCGCCCAGAATTTGGTGAGCGAGCGCAGGGCAATAAGGTTTGGCGGACCGTTCTTCGCCAGGGTCGCCTCCGGGTCGGTAAAATCCAAAAAAGCCTCGTCTACGCACACCCAGGATTTGCTGTGGTGCATGGCAAGGTTCCTGATGCTTTCGGAATCAGGTAGGAGTCCCGTAGGGTTGTTGGGGGTGCCCAAAAAGAGCATTCCGCCGGGACCGGCGGTCTGGAGTGCCTTATCCATGCGGTCGAAATCTACATTGAAGCCTTCATCGGCTTCCAGGGGGATGGTCGTGATTGGTAATGAAGATGACGCGTAGGCGCTGTAGGAGGGGACGGGTACCACAAGGGAGCTGGCTCCAAGCGCGCGAGGCAGGATACGGAACAGTTCATCGGAACCATTGGAACAGACTACGGATGCGATGGGGACGCCCCAATGTGCGGCGGCCGCCTCGCGCAGGCGATCCGAATCGGGGTCCGGGTAGCGGGAAAGCTCCGGAATCGAGGCGCTGATTTCCTCTGCCAACCAGGGTGGTGGACCGAGGGGGTTAAGGTTCGCGGAGAAATCGAGGATATCAGTTTCCTTCAGACCCGACCTTCTGGCAAGCTGCGTCAGGTTTCCGCCATGACCTGCCGGCAAGGAGCTCATACGAGGCTGGCCGCGACGAAAAATGACAGGCAGACGGTCGCCATGTGGTAAAGTTCACCCAATTCTACGGCCGCTCCCAAGGCATCTCCCGTGTACCCCCCGACACCTTTCCTGTACACGTGGACGAC
>CAXNJE010000005.1:0-51092 GCA_964202565.1 Breznakiellaceae bacterium
ACCTTTCAGATGCAGTTTTAAAAGCCGCTCCAGAGCGCTTGATGACATTCTCGTCGATGCAATACGAAAGACGGAACCAACCCGGAGCCCCGAAACCGGAACCGGGGACCGCCAGCACGAGCTGATCCTTCAAAGCCATTACAAAAGCCACATCGTCCTCTTTTCCGGCATTTGCTCCGCTCGTGATAACATCGACAGCGGACTTTTTGGGCGGAACCTTGCAGAAGAGGTAGAAAGCCCCTTCGGGTTCCGCATAGGAAATGCCGGCGGCATCGAGAACCGCTTTGAATGCATCCCTTCGGCGGGCGTACACGCCGACATCCACCTTGGCCCCGGTCAATTCGGCGACTACCCGCTGCATGAGCGCTGGGGCATTCACGAATCCGAGGATGCGGGTCGTGTATGCAAGCGCACCGATGAGGCTTTCACCATCGCTAACCTTCGGCCCCACCGCGATATATCCTATCCGCTCGCCCGGCAGGGACAGGCTCTTGGAATAGCTGGTGACGACGAGGGATTCCTCGTAGGCTGCAAGCACTGGCGGAACCTCAATGCCGTTGTAGACAATCTCGCGATAGGGTTCGTCAGCGATCAGGTAGGGATACCGGCCGTATTTTTTTCCGTGCGCCCGCAGGGTGTCTGCCAGTTTTTTAATGGTCGAGGCGGGGTAAACGCGACCTGTGGGGTTGTGTGGAGAATTCAGCAGGAAGGCTGCGGTTTTCGGGGTCAGGGCCCTCTCGATGGCACCGATATCCAGATCGAAATCCGGCTTGGTGTCGGCAAGCACCATTTTCCCGCCGTGGTTGGAAATATACGCGCCGTATTCGACGAAGTACGGTCTGGTAACAAGTACCTCATCACCAGGATTCAGGATAGCTTTAAGCACGACATTCAGGCCGCCTGCGGCGCCTACAGTCATGACAACGCGCGAGCCATCTATGGTGACGTCATGGTCATTTGAAGCCTTTCGGGCCAAAGCGTCCCGGACAGCGGCAAAACCTGCGTTCGCCATATAACCGTGGGAACCCGCCGCATCCTCGTTCACCAAGCGCAACAACGTCTCCTGGAAAGCCCGGGGTGGTTCAAGATCGGGATTGCCGATGGAAAAATCGAATACCTTGTCGGCGCCGTGTATTTTCTTGAGCGCCGCTCCCTCTTCGAACATTTTCCGTATCCATGATGACTTCGACTGGGCTTCACGTATGGAATCGGCTATGGCCATGCTTTCCTTCCTTTTTCCTTGGTTACACCAGCGTTCGTGCGATACGCACTATGTCGGCGAATACGCCGCCTGCAGTGACTTGGGCACCCGCGCCGGGGCCTTTCACCACGAGGGGTTGTCTGGAATAACGGTCTGTGGTTACCACCACGATATTATCGGCGTCTACCAGGCTACTGAAGGGATCGTCGGCTGAAACTTCCTGCAACGACAACCTTGCCTTGCCGTACTCGATGACAGCGATGTAACGCAGGACGCAATCCTTTTTGACGGCGGCAACACGTTTCTTCTCGAATTCGGCATCGGCTTTTTCCAGTTTCAGGAAGAACGAATCCACATCGGATGCATTCAGACAGGAAGGTGGGAGTATGGGCTCGATTTCCATATCAGAAAATTCGAGTGGCATACCGCACTCCCGGGCAAGCACCAACGCTTTCCTGGCGGCATCCATGGCGTTGAGGTCGTCCCGTGGATCAGGTTCTGTATACCCCTTCGCCTTGGCTTCGCGTGCAAGAGCGGAAAAAGGCTTGCTGCCATCAAAATTGTTGAAGATGAAGCTGAGGCTACCGGATAGCACGGCTTCTATCCGGCGGATCCTGTCACCTGACAGGCTTAGATCGTGGAGGGTCGATATAACAGGCAGGCCCGCGCAGACAGTGGTCTCGTACAGGTAGGGAATGCCGCGTTCCCGCGAATAATCCACCAATGCACGGTAATCGGCATACAGACCGGAATTGGCCCGCTTGTTCGGGGTAATGACCGAAATGGCAGACCGTAACAAGTCCAGGTAGATTGCCGGGACAGAATCACCTGCAGTGCAATCACAGAAAGCACTATTGGGCAGATTCAGCTCTTTCATCCGGGATACAAAAACGCCCAGATCGTAAGTCTCGGCGCCTTCCAAAAGGTTTTTTGCTGCGGCCGGATCCAGTCCTGCCCGGTCGAAAACCATCTTGCGGGAATTGGCCACCCCGATCAGATTCACGCGTATTTTGTGATTCTCTGAGAGCATGACCCGCTGATGTGCCAGTTGTTCCAGCAGAGTACCACCTATAAGTCCGGTTCCCACGAGGAAAAGGTTGACCGAGCGGATGCCGGACAGGAAAAAAGCGTCGTGCACCGCGTTCAGGGCCTTGGATTCGTCGTGCCGGGAAATGACTGCGGAAATGTTCAGTTCCGAGGATCCCTGTGCGATGGCGTTGACGTTGACACCGTTCCTGCCCAAGGCGTGGAATACTTTTCCGGCTATGCCGGTGTAGCGCCGCATCCCCTCGCCCACTACGGCGATGATGGAAAGGTCCTTTTCGACCCGGGGAAGCTCGATGGCACCGTTTTCCATTTCCCGCTCGAATTCTTCCTTTATGGCCGACGATGCAGGGGCAGCTTCCTTGGGAAGCACAGCGAAGCAGATGGAATGTTCACTGGAAGCCTGGGAAATGAGGATGATGCTGATGCGCTTTTTGGCGAGACAACCAAACAGGCGGGACGACACGCCCGGAACGCCCACCATGCCCGGTCCCTGGACCCGGATGAGTGAAATATCCCGGATGGAGGTGACGCCGCGTACCGGATACTGGCTGGGGGGGACTTCCTTGGCGATCAGCGTACCGCGGCAGGAAGGGTTGAAAGTATTGAGGATGCGGATGGGAATGCCCGCATCGAGGGCCGGCCGCACGGTTGGCGGGTGCAGGACCTTCGCGCCGAAGTGCGAGAGTTCCATGGCTTCCTCGTAGGAGATGGACTCGATACGAAAAGCGCTTTTTACCAATTTGGGGTCCGAGGTGAGTATGCCGTCCACATCGGTCCATATCTCGACTTCCTCCGCACTAAGGGCAGCGCCAAAGATGGCAGCCGAAAGATCAGAACCTCCGCGCCCCAGGGTCGTGGTTTTTCCTTCATGGTTGGAGGCGATAAAGCCAGTGGCCACCTGCAGTGCAGGCCGTGATTGCAAGGCGGAGCGGATGTTCCCGTAACTCGGGTCGGGAAGGTACCGGGCGGAACCAAAATTATCGTCACTGCGCACGACCAACCGGGCGTCGAGGAAATCCGCGGGTTTGCCTCCGGAGCGGAATGCGCATGCGAGGATGAAGGCGGAGAGCCGTTCCCCGAAACTCATGACGTAGTCGAGGGTCCGGGGGGACAATTCGCCTA
The DNA here is from genome assembly GCA_964202565.1 of Breznakiellaceae bacterium. Lineage (GTDB taxonomy): Bacteria > Spirochaetota > Spirochaetia > Treponematales > Breznakiellaceae > SZUA-426. The sequence goes on from CAXNJE010000005.1 coordinate 3,371, forward strand.
AAAGGCGGATGCCTCGCAGGGTACCCGACAGCTCGCTGAAGGCGGTTTCAATGAAATCCAACGCAGTGGTCTGGTCGACGCCAGAACACAGGTCGGAAGCTGCGTCCAGATGCCTTGTTTTCATCAGTCTTATCTTTTCTTCGTACACACCATCGCAGGCTTCCGCTAACTTGGCACAGTCTATCAAGGCATCGGTGATGCCTGAAAACGCTGAAACGACGACGACGCGGGTTTGGCCTTCGTGCTGTTCATCACCGCAGATGGCGATGAGTTTGCGTATAGCCTGCGGTGTCCCCACCGAGGTACCGCCGAATTTCAATACAAGCATGAAAACTCCGTATAAATATGCAAGACCTGATGATTTTATACATTTTTATGTACCGCATTGCAAGGGCGTCCGCCCAGTTGCCCGCAAGCGGCCATTACGGAACCGCCCTTTAGTTGTCGGCGTTTGACGATCAGTCCGGCAGCGATGAGGGCTAAGATGAAACGGTCTGTCTCCTCATCGGTGGGGGCGTGGCATATGGGTTCCCGGCCGGGATTGTAAGGGATGACGTTGACAAATACCCTTTCCAGTTTCGAGGCGAAAGTGGCTATGGCGGCGACCTCTTCGGATGTGTCGTTGACTCCAGGCATGAGGCAATAATTCAGGCAGAAGACGAAATTCCGCCGGCAGGGGTAAGATTGCAGGGCTGCCGAGAGCGCATCCAATGGAATGGTACGATTAATGGGCATTATCCGGTTGCGGGTTTCTTCCAGCGCGGAATTCAGGCTTATCGAAAGGTTGAGGCGTTTGAGCCCAAAAGTACCCAAAAGCCGGATTCCCTCAGCAACCCCGGAAGTGCACAGGGTGATGCGTTCCAGTGAATAGCACAGGCCGCGCTGGTCCCTTAGCACTGAGATTGCCTGGACCACGTTGTCGAGATTATCCAGAGGTTCGCCCATGCCCATGAACACGATGTTCCTGAAGCGGCAGTTGAGGGCTCGGGCAGCATAGACCACTTGTGCGACAATTTCGGACGCCTCCAGGTTGCGGATCAAGCCATCGCGTCCGGTTTCGCAAAAAACGCAACCCCGGGCACAGCCAACCTGGGAAGACACGCAAAGAGTCCATGTTCCGCCGTGCATGGGAATGGCAACGCATTCGATGGATTCGCCGTCGGCCAGGCAGAAAAGTACTTTTGTAGTTGTCCCCGCGTCGCCCAGATCACTTACCCGTGCGGTTTCAACCAGATTTCCGATTAAAAAATGACACCTGAGCGCTTCAAGCCTGGTAAATTGAGTCACTGTCGAGGAGCTGCCAAACAACGCCGAAGCATCCATTGCATCTGAACCAAGCCGGAACGCAGATGAATACACGAGCTTGCCCAGCTCGGAATAACCTGATCCAAGGGCTGATAGAAGGGTATGGAATTCATTGTAACGAAGACCGAGCAGATCGGTCTTGGGGTCATTCATAGGATCGCAACTATACAGAAATCCAGGAAGCAAGAAAAGTCCGCCCATGATTTGTACTAAGATTGGCAGGGATTTAATCCAGTCATCAAAGATCGAATTCAAGCACCATCTTCTGTCAGAAAATCGTTTTTTTCACCTTGGTCGGGAAAATGTACCCTTCTTTTCCAGAATGGGATCTGTTTTAGATCCTTGATGGGGTAGCGTTGGTTTTCACTTGTTCGGAAATATCCAGGATATGGGCAATAAAATAGTCGGGTTCTCCGTTTTCTTTGCGCACCAAGGAAACGCTGACATCGGTCAAGATTGCATGCCCGTCCTTGTGCACATATCGTTTGGTGAAACGCACGTTATCAACAGAACCTTCAATCATGATCCGGGTTTGGTCAATACTCAGCGTCTGATCGTCCGGATGTGTAAACATTGGAAAATTGCTTTCTGTTACCTCGGCTTTGGTCCGACCGAGCATCTCACAGAAAGTATGATTTACCATGCGAAGCCTTCCATCGATATCTGTCAAAGAGACACCGATGGGAGCATTCTCGAAGGCGGTCCTGAATTTCCGCTCACTCTCCTGCAGGGCGAGTTCTATTTTCTTCCTATCCGTAATTTCCCTGGTAATGGAGAGGATGCACTTTTCTCCGCTTATTTCCAGTACGCGGGCGGACATCATTCCCACCGTGATGCTGCCATCCTTTCGCCTGAATTCGGCTTCCAGGTTGACCACCTCGCCTTTTTCCCGTAGTCCCTTAACCAATCTTTCACGGTCGTCCTTATGTACCCAAATGCCAAGATCGCCGGGAAGTGAAGAATGTCCGATAACGTCTTCTGGGGTATAACCCAATATTTTGGTGAACCCGTCGTTGATTTCGATATAGACACCGTCGGCAAGCCTGTTAAGGTTGATGGAATCCGGGCTGAGGTGAAATGCCCGGGAAAATTTATCTTCCGAAGCAACGAGTGCTTCGTTCAGGTTTTGGAGTTTTTCCAAGGTCACACGTAACTGCTCATTAGTCGCCTCGGCCTCCATATTTTTCTGGTTGATCCGCTTCTGCGCTTCGAAAAGTTTGAAGGCCATCTTTATGGATGCATCCAGAACAGTGAAGACCGAGGATTTGACGACGTAGCCATAGTTGGTAATTGCTTCAGTCTTTTCCACAATTTCCGGTTCCATGTGGGACGAGAGGAAAACGATGGGGATATCGTGTTTTCGCAGAATAATTTGCGCAGCTACAGTACCATCAATACCTTCTCCAAGATTTATATCCATCAGGATGAGGTCGGGCAGTACCGGATTGGAATTTACGATTTCTACGGCTTTTTCGCCGTTGAGGGCATGCACCACAGTATATCCGGCATTCTGCAGTTGCCGAATCTCCTGCATGGCGATCAAGGTTTGATCCTCGACAAGAAGTATGTTCCTAGACGCCTTCTGCATTATGGCCTCACGTTGGGCAGGAATTATTGAATAGTTTACACCATATTGGGCTCCGCTTACAAATTCATGGTTTTTCTGAGTAATTTACTGCTGATGGGAGTCCCCTTCGCCCCCCGACCTCCTGTCGGGGAGCTGCGGGCCGCGCCCGGACGCTGGCGGCGCGCGTCCTGCGCGCCTCACCTCCCTACCGGTCGGCGCGTCCGGACGATCGACTCCCATCAGCCTTACCTTCAAAGCAAGAAGCCCGCCGGGAGGCGGGCTTCTTGTATTCTTTTCAGCGGCTGATGGGAGTCGAACCCACGTCTCCAGCTTGGAAGGCTGGGGTAATAGCCGTTATACGACAGCCGCATACGGTTTGGGTGCGAGGGTAAAATAGCGGAAAGGGGGGAGCTTGTCAAGAAGATGGGGGAATGAAGTAGAGGCCGGTGGTTTCGCAGACGAGTCCGTCGGCGGCGAGGGCGCTAAGGGCGGGGAAAAGGCGGTCGGGTTCGAGGCCGGTTCGTTTGGACAATACGGCCAGGACGGCAGGTCCCTGGCTGGCCAGGGAGCGGAGGGCTGCTCCTCGGGCCTGGCGGACGGAGCCTTCAAAACGGGATTGGCGGGTGTAGACAGCGCTGCGGCGGGTAGGATTGACGGTGATACGTTTGAGGGCGGAACCGTAGTCCATGAGGGCCCAGTACCAACGACGGGGGTCGGAATGGTCCAAGGAGGCCTCAATATAGGGTAATAAATCGGAATCTGCGACTTTCTGCTGGTCCGGGAAGAAAAAATGGAGGATCGCGGCCCGAATATTCGTTTCCAAAAATATTTCTGAATGTCCGAAGGCAAAAGTCGCAACAGCCCGGGCTGTGTAAGGACCCACGCCAGGCAATGCGTCCAGTTCTTCGGGATCTTCGGGAAACAGGCCTGAGTATTGTTCTACGGAGATTTTGGCACAGGCTTGTAAAAAACGGGCACGGCGGTTGTAGCCAAGCCCACTCCATTCCCTGATTACCTCGTCCAAAGGAGCGGAAGCCAGGGAAGCCGTATCGGGCCATAACTTTGACCATCTCAGGAAATAGGGTACCACCCGTTCGGTCTGGGTTTGCTGGAGCATGAATTCCGAGACGAGAATGAGCCAGGGATCGCGGGTTTCACGCCAAGGGAAGGATCTGCCGGATTGTGCGAAATGGGAGAGCACTGCTTCCCGGAAATCGGCAACGTCATGAAGCGTGTTCAATTCTTAATCCCGGCGCTTTTCCGCGACTGTCTTGATGATAAGGTCTGCGATGGCTTCGGGTCCGATCTCATCGGTGTCTATCACCAAATCGGCCACAGAGAAATCATCATTGTCGATTCCATACAGCATTTTGTAGCGTTCGCTGTCCTGACGGTCCCGTTCCCTGGTGAATGCCATGATGGAAGCAAGATCCCCTTTCTCACGTTGGTTGATGCGTGAAGCGCGGACTTCAGGTGATGCCCTTAGATAGACCTTCAGTTGTGCTTCCGGCAGCATCCACACAGCCAGACGCGAACCAAGCACGCAGCCACTATCCTGCCTTGCTATAGCCACCTGCCTTTCATCCACTTCCCTGTCCCAGGAAAAATCCTTCTGAGCGTGGGCCAGGACTTCTTCCAGGGTGATACCCTTCTCCGAAGCCAATGAGCGGAAAGTAAAATTGATGAACCTGAGGCCAAGACGGTCGGCAACGAGTTTGCTCACTGTCGTGTTGCCGCAACCGCTTTTCCCGGAAATGGCGATACGAATCGGGTCCGTCTTCATTCTACGTTTCTCAATTGTTCGCGAATGTTTTCGAGGGCATCCTTCATCGTCACCACAGCCCTGCTCACCTCCATGATGGGTGTCTTTGAACCTATTGTATTGATTTCGCGGTTTACTTCCTGGCATAGAAAATCAAGTTTCTTGCCGGGTGCGGGGTTTGTGGCAACTTCATTACGAAACTCGGCAAGGTGCGCGCCGAGGCGTGACAATTCTTCGGAAATGGAGTATTTCATCAGAAGCACTGCAGTTTCCGTAAGGATGCGATTCTCGTCTACCAAGTCGCCAAGCACATCCCTGAAACGGATCCTCAGATTTTCCTTAATCGAAGCCTCCATCAGGGGTACATGGGTCGCAATCGTCGCCAATGCCGCTTCAAGAGCTGCAATATGTTTTAGGATATCCCCGGTAGTCACAACCCCTTCCCGCACACGGGAAGACTCAAAGTCTTCCATCGCGGTCAGCAGGACAGGTTGTACCGCCAACCACAGCACATCCATATCGCGGTTTTTTTCGGCGGAGAGGACTCCTTCCAAGGCCAAAATGGTTGAGAGATGGGGTGTTTCCTTGATGCCGAGAGTGGTTCCCAACCTCGAAATGGCCTCGAAATAAGCGAGGGCAGCATTTTCGTCCACGTTTACCGAGACGGCGCCGTGCAATTCCTTAACCCGCAGGGATACTTCGACCTTTCCGCGAACGCAACGTGTCACGACTAGTTCCCTGATGCGGGGCTCGAAGCCTGAAAGGAAGGGCGGTGCATTGACGTAGATATCCAGAAAACGGTTGTTGTAACTTTTTATTTCAACGGAAACGGAGAGGTTTTCGTTGGTAATTCCTTTCTGTCCGTATCCTGTCATGCTTTTCACGATACTTCTCCCGGTGAGTATTTTTTCTCCAGAGCTTCCAGAACCGCCCGTCCCAAACGCCAGTTGTCACCGGCACCCATGGTCAGAAAGAGGTCGCCACTTTTCAATTCGTCCAAAAGGATATCTGTTGCATCCATAAGCTCTTCAAAATAGCGTACCCTGGGGTGTTGTGCCGAACAACGCTCGAACAGGGTGCGTCCATCCACACCGCCAGAATATTTTTCACGTGCCGATGCGTATATCTTGTGCAGGATGACTTCGTCGGCCGAGGTGAAGGATGAAGCGAATTCATCAAGCAGGGCTGCCGTCCTGGTATAGGTGTGGGACATGAAGCTGACGACAAGGCGACGGGATGGATAAAAGGCCTTGAGTCCTTCAAGCGTCGTCCTGATGGCCGTGGGATGGTGCCCGTAATCGTCCATGACCAGTATTCCGCCTGCCTCACCCACTATTTCTGAACGTCGCCGCGAACCCCGGAAATTTTCCAGCGCCAGACGGACAGCCTCAAGCTTGCCATCGTTCATTCCAGCCGGTCCCGACTCTATCCGAAGCAGGGTGGAGACCAGCGCGAGAGCAGCGGCAGCATCCAGCGCTGTATGGCGTCCAGGTACCCGCAGGCGGAATTCTTCGGGAAAACCCGCAAGCTTCATCACCGTCCGCTCTTGGGTTACTTCCAGCGACTCGATCCGATAGGGCCCCCCGGCATATTTTCCGTAGGGAACAAGCTTCAGATCCGGTCGCTTTTCCATCGCAAGGGAAACCGTTTCAGCGGCTCCAGGATCGTCAGCGCAGTAAATGAGTTCACCCCCGACAGGAAGCAGCAGGATGAATTCAACAAAGGCATCCCGTATGGACTCATAGGTGGGGAAAAAATCCTGGTGGTCGCTTTCGACGCTGGTCAGAACTATGCGCCTGGGTTGGAAGGAAAGGAAATGTTTACGATACTCGCACGTTTCGGCGATAAAGAAACGGTTACCCAGACTGAGGGTTGAACGCCCACCAAAATCCCCCACTGCACTCCCGGCTAAAATACGGGCTGGCAGGCCTACCGCCCGTGCAAGCGTCCCGGCCAAAGCCGTGGTGGTTGTTTTGCCGTGGACGCCCGCGATTGCGGAGGAATCGAAACGCCCGGAGTAGGAACCGAGTGCTTGGGTATACTTGAGGATGGGTACTTTTTTTCTTTCAGCCTCTACCAATTCAGGGTTGGAATCGCTGGAATACGCGGCGGAATGGATGACAAAATCGGTATTTTCAGGAACATTGGCGGAAGCGAAGGTTTCCACGTATGGTATGCCAAGCTCCTTGAGTATCCTATCGGTATAGAACTCGTCGGAAACATCTGAGCCACTTATACGAACCCCTTCTTTGGAAAGGAGTTCGGCCAGTGCACACATGCCCGTGCCCTTTATTCCCACGAGGTAGGCGTTGGTTCCATTCAAATCCTTGGGTAATTCGGGTGAGGCCATTGCACGATGGTATACGAAGGCGTTTCCTTTTTCAAGGAAGCCAATGAGCGGTCCGTCTTGTGGAGTCCCGATTTCAGCATTAACATGAAGCTCAAAGGAACTACCCATGAACCAAAGCCATTGCATGTTCAAAGCCGCCCGTGAAGGAAGAATTCTTGTCCACGGACACCGGGGAGCGCGGGCTTATGCGCCCATGAATACCCTTCCATCTTTTGGTACAGCCATACGGCAGAAAGCGGACGGTATCGAACTGGATGTACAACTCACTGCGGACGGCCACCTGGTTGTAATCCACGATTTTACGGTAGACGGAACCACCGATGGATCCGGGGCTGTCAAGGATCTGGTTTTCGGCAAACTGAGGGAATTCAACGCAGCCGCAAAATTTCTTCCGATGGCAAAACCGTTGGAGGAATCCATCCCGGAGAATTTCGGAAAAGTCCCCATTCCCACCTTGGACGAAGTTTTTACCCTCGTCCGGGACAGTGCGGGACCGGATTTCATGGTGAATGTGGAAATAAAAGCGCCCTACTGCGACGCAGACGCTGCGGAAACTCCTTCGGGACCCGCAGGCATCGAACAGGCCGTCGCGGACAGCATCGCCAGATTTGGAATGGCCGATAGGGTGATCATTTCCTCATTCAATCCCCCTACCCTGAAACGCTTCAAAGCCCTGTGTCCTCAAATCCCCATCGGTTTCCTGGTGGAAGAAAATGTACCGGTTGATACTACCCGCCTGATGTCGGGTACTGCCCATGAAGCATGGCATCCCCGCTTTTCCATGGTGAGACCCGACAATACCGAACGGGAACACCGCTCAGGCCGGATCATCAATGCCTGGACAGTCAATGACGAGGCCGAAGCCCTCCGTTTGGCAGGCCTGGGTGTAGCAGGAATCATCACGGATCGGCCCGATCTGATTCGGGCCTGTCTTTTCCGGAAATAATGCCATCCAGGGAAAACCGAAGGAGCTTGCCGGTTTCCGGCTCCGGAAAAACCACCACGACGGCGCTGAGCCCCAAAACTCCCTCAACAGCCGAACCGTACAAGGTATCTCCGATGATAGGATAGCCCAGCCAGGCAAGATGACAGCGTACCTGGTGCCTGAAGCCTCGGAACAAGCGAACGCGAAAGCGTGTTTGTTGTGATGCCGCTTCAAGCCGGGAAGCCTCCAGGATTTCTGTTTTATAGGGAATGCCTTGGTCGAGGGCGCATTCCTTTCCGCTTGTCCGCGGGGTTTTCATATCAATCGGCCTAACGGCCTGGCGCCCCGGGCCGAAAGCCCTGAAACCGCTCTCGACCATAAAGGGTAGATTCAGGGGAAGGACGACGGATCTTGGCGGAAAAGGGAAACCCGGCAGTTCCTGAACGGCGGGCTCACAGACAGCGACATATTCCTTGATGAAATGGCCCTGTTGTTGTGAGCTGATGATGGCATCGAAGGCTTTTTGGGTTTTTGCCAGGAGGACTAGCCCGTCAGTTTCACCGTCCAGACGGTGAAGCAAGCCATGTTCAATAGTTTTCAGGCCTTTTACACGGAGCAATTCGGGCCGCAAAACCGCACACCATGCCAGAAGATTATCGCTCTCTTCTAACTTAAGCGGGGCGGTATGCAGGCCATGGGGTTTATAGACGATCAGGAAGGAAGGAGTCTCATATACGATATAGGGCTCAGGATTAGCATTCATGGAAACATGATAACCCCGGAATACCTTTCATCCAAGCCAGGATACTCCCCACTTTTCACCTTGCGACCCTTAGAATTTGAAAGTATGCTGAAGCGATGAAACAGAAGCGATCCATTGTTGTATTACTCTCCCAAAGAGGCATGGTCACCGCAGAGCTGTTTTCCAAGAATGAACTCGCGAACCATGCCGCTGCAGGTGCCTACGGCTTTCTTCTGTCGGCCGCTCCGGCGGTGCTCATCGCCGCGCTGATCCTGTCGAAAGCCTTCAGTTCATCTCCCTCGGGTGTTTCGGCGTTCATGTCTTCCCTGCAGGTTTTCGGGTCGGTCCTGGATGCCGAAGCGCTGGCTTCCTCGTTCCTTTCTGCCCCTCTCACCGGCATTTCCGGATTGATAGCAGTAACGAACCTTGTATGGACGGCTCGCGTTTTTGCCCTGGCCCTGCAAAGGGGGATTCGGGTTGTATTTCCTTCGTCCAAAAAAACCTCTCCGATCCGTGACAATGTGATCACTTTCGCAGTTGAATTCGCGGCCTTGGCCTATGCGATCCTATATCTGTTTTCAGCCAAGCTTACCGCAACATTTGACCTGACTGAAGGAAAATCGGCCTGGATTCGGTTATCCCACCCGGTTTTGGGTTTCATATTGGCCTCGCTTCCCTTTTTGGGTCTCTTTTTCCTGACATACTGGGCTTTCAGGGGACTTCCCGATGCCAAACCCCACAGGAAGGCTGCCTTCGAGGGCGCCCTTTTCTGTGTCACGGCCTATTCGCTCGTATCCCTTGTTTTTCGTTCGATAGTGAATATTTCCCGTTACGATCTGGTGTACGGTGTCCTGGGGGGACTCATAGTCGCCCTCGCCAATGTATATTTCTTTTTCACCTTTTTTTTTCTGGGTGCACAGTTATGCTTCGTGGTCGATTCCTTCGATTCCCTCATGTTCAGCCGATTCCGCCGTTTCAGTACCAAAGGGGATCCCCAAAAGAATGGACTGGAGCGCAAACTTTTCGCAGCACCGGAAAGGTTGCTTTCAAAATATTCTTGTTCCTATGCGGCAGGTGACACCCTGTTCTTAAAAGGTGAGACAGACAGGGATATCTATTTCATCCTGAGTGGTGAAGTGGCGATTTTCCTGGATGATCCTGGCGGTGGAAAAAAATTGGCCCAGATACACAGTGGTTCCTTTTTAGGTGAGATGGCCTATCTGCTCTCCGAGCCCCGTACGGCAAGCGCGCGGGCAGAAATTGATACGGTGGTCTTAAAACTGCCTCCCTTGCTCTTCGAGCGCGTCCTGGACGCAGATCCCGAAACGGCCCGTTACGTTATCGGGTCCCTTTCGCAACGCCTTAAAAAGACGAACGAACGGATCGGCGGAGCCTGAGTAGTATCGTTCTGAAGCGTGCCGGTAAGGGGGCCTTGAAAGTCCTGGAGCCTTGGCCATCCGGCAGTTCGATGGTCAACATGTACGCGTGCAACATCAAGGTTGCCTCAGGGAACATCGCATCCTTGCGACCGTAGATGGGATCGCCCAGGACCGGGCAGCCCAAGTGCCGCAGGTGGACGCGTAACTGGTGGGTCCTGCCTGTTTTGGGACGGAGTGCGACCAAGGCATGGTCACCGTAGGTCTCAAGAACCTTGTACCAACTTAAGGCCTGCTTACCGTTCGAATCGGAACAGATGAAGCGTTTCCGATCCCGTGGATCACGGGTCAACCGTGTCGAGATAGTACCGGATTTTTGCGGGGGAATACCCTTGGTCAACGCCAGGTAGGTCTTACGCGTACTCCGTTCCTTGAATTGGGCAGCCAGGAAAGCCAAAGCCGCGTCATCCCAAGCCGCTATGATGACACCCGACGTATCCTTGTCCAGTCGATGGACGATGCCGGGCCTGAAACCCTCCGGCATTGAGCCTTCCCCATCGGACCGCGACAGGCGACGATGCAGCAAGGCGTTCGCCAAGGTACCTGATTTATTACCGGCACCCGGATGGACGACCATGCCCTGCCGCTTGTCCAGCACTATGACCCTGGTGTCTTCGTACAGGATTTCAAGGGGTATTTTTTGGGGAACAAGAAAACTGGCTTCGGGCTCTTCCCATTCCAGTTCCAGCCGGTCTCCACCCGAAATGAGCCGGGAAAGTTTGACACTTTTTCCGTTGATCCGGGCTTGAAGCTTGCGGACCTTAATCTGGGAACGTGAGAGTATCCCGAGCTTTTCTGCTATATACCGATCGAGCCGAAGACTGGTGATGGATTCATCCACCACATAATTTGCGACCTGCACGGTTTCAGAAATCCCCTGGGGTGGCTGGATCTTCTGCTTCCTGATCAACCAGCGGCCAAGCTTCCCTTTTTACCGATATACCGGGATTGGACCGCTCTCGTATACCGCGTTTGTCTGATTGCCTGTGGATGGTAAGGATGATGAAATCCACCAAGGCCACACCGATGGCCAAGCCGATGCCGGTGGCGAAGACGGCAATCCGATCATTCTCCGGCAAGGGAAACGCTCCAGCCGGTTTGAGGGGCCAGGGTGCATAACGTTGATCCCAGTCGTTGGAGGCGAAACGTTGTGTATCGATGCCTATCTGGCTAAAGAAAACAGTAAAAGGCAATGCGCCGAAGGCCACGATCTCAGCCCGGCGAAGGTCGAGAGCCCAGGAAGGAAATTCATCCTTCGAATAAGCTAAGGGGTTATTTGCACTGGCTTTGCTCGCATTGACGTTGCTTGTAGACCCGGTCGGCTTCGTTCCGGCTGGAGGACTGCCCGAGTCCTGCGCGAAGGCTGATAAAAGGGCACTGATGAAGAAGACGGTAGCGATTACGAATGTACGGTATTTCATGACGAAGTTTCCCCTTCCTTGCAAGGGAACCTTTGCATTCCAGACTCGGTAGTATCCCTGGATCCGAATATCGCAGTGCCCACACGGACCATAGTGGAGCCCTCCTCCACCGCTATCCCGTAATCGTTGGTCATCCCCATCGAAAGCATAGACCAATCATTCTGTGGCAAACGGGAAACGAGGGCATCCCTTGCCCGCACCAGAGAGCGAAAGGAGGTACGGATCTGCTTTTCGTCCTGGGTATAGGGTGCCATCGTCATAAGCCCCCTTACCCGCAGGCCGGGGAGAGAGATGGCCAGGTCGGCGGCGCGCAAGAGTGCATCCACAGCCTGATATCCGGCTTTTGATTCTTCTCCCGTATGCATTTCAAGCAGGATATCGATGGGTTTCTCCAAACCTGTTGACCTACGGGAAAGTTCAATCAGGATTTCGTCGCGGTCCACGGATTGTACGCAGGAAAAAAGTCCGGGCACCTGTTTAGCCTTGTTGCGCTGGAGGGTACCTAGAAGATGGAGCTTGATATCTGGATGTTCTTGAATAAGCGGCTGGTATTTGGAAGCCGCTTCCTGTACCCGGTTTTCACCAAAGAGCTTTTGTCCGGCAGAATAGGCTTGCAGGATCTCATCCGCTCCATGGAACTTCGAAACCGCCATCAGCTGGATTTCAGCACTATGGCGGCCAGCACGCCTCGCTGCGGCGTCAATATTTTCCAAAACCATGGACAAGGCGGACGCTATATTGCTCATGCTGATTCCTTTTCTCCGGAAAGAAAGAACAGCGCGTTTGTCAGTCTGGAGAAATCATCCAATGACAGGGTCTCCGCCCGGGCAAGCGGATCGATTCCCGACTTCTCCAAGGATCGGGTAACAATATTCTGGCATTGTTCCGGAGGAATAGGATAGCCGGTTTTTCCTGACCGTAAAAAAGCATCCAGATTATTCCGTACGGTCTTGCGTCTGGACGAAAAAAGTGCGCGGACCAAAAGCCTTAACAAGGGCGGCACATCCAGCGAACCGTCGGGGGTACATTTTCCGTGTTCCCCATCGAAGGGCCGACGATCCATTACCACCGCAGCGGAATCTACATTCGGTGCCGGATAGAATGAATGTGGTTTAAGCGTCATGAGGGGTTTTACTGAGTAGGCAGAGGAACACAGGACACTGAAGGATGAATAATCCTTCGATCCCGGTTTCGCCACCATGCGATCGGCCACTTCCTTCTGTACGGTGACGACTGCCTTTCTGAAAAAACAACCGGATTCGATGAAGGAAGCGATCAGGGTAGCCGCAATATTGTACGGTAAATTGCCAAAAAAGAACGCCGGGGGGTTATTTCTTTGTGCTTCCCGAGGCCAGGTTTTTAGTACATCGCCCTCGACAATGCTGAATCTGGGCTCCTCGGAAAACATTTCCCTCAAGACAGCCGAAAAGCCCCTGTCAATTTCGAAAACACTTACCCGGCAGCCTCTGGAAAGGAGCGGGACGGTCATAGCTCCCAATCCCGGACCTATTTCCCAGACCTCATCATCGGGTCCCGCCCCCAAAGCATCCACCAGGCGTTCCCGGGCATTACGGTTCACAAGAAAATTTTGTCCGAATTTTTTTTGCATGCCAAAACCACGCTCATCGAGAAAATGGCGCAAGGAGGCTGGCGAATCGTAATCAAGCGAAAGGTTCAAGTCGGTTCCTCGTCATATTCCTATAACTCTGAAGATACAACAGAAGGGCGCAAGCCGCAAGCGAGACCCACGTAACCAGAATCGCGCTGCCTATTGGCATCCCAGGCACCCTCGCGGAAATGGTGACCAGTTCATGGGTCAGAAACGAAACCAGCTCCAAGCCCTTATCGACGATGAACCCGAGTGGAGTCCAAAGGGTATCAAGGACCAGCCAGGCCAAACCGCCCACCATGACAACAGTAGCGGCAGGCGCCAGAATCATGCCAGCCAGTAAACCTATAGGTCTCAGTACACCGAAGAAAGCTGCGGATACGGCTGCCGTGGCCAGGAATGCGCCTATGGAGGCGGAAATAGGGGAGCGTATAATACCAGGCAAGATCCCGCGTAGCAGATCGTCCACTGCAGGACTCAGGACGGCTATGCCGGCCAAAGCGAGATAGGACAGTATGAACGAGAGGCTGCGTGCAGCCTGTGGGTCCAGAGTAAGCTGGATCAGGAAGGCAAAGGCAAGAATCAGCAGAACCCTTCGGGGAAAGCCTCCCAGCACGGCGCAGGCCGCAATGGCGTACATGAGCCCTGCGCGCACCAGCGAGGCCTGGGAACCCGCCAGGTAAACATAGGCTGCCACCATGACAACGCCCATAATGGCGGATTTCCTGAGCCCGAGTATGCGCTTGAGAATCAGCGAAATGAGGGCAGAGATGACCGCAAGATGCATTCCGGACAAGGCCAACACGTGGGCGCAACCGGCCTTGACGTATAATTCTGATTCCCCGCTTTCCAGTCCGTCTTTGGTTCCTAATAGCAGGGCTGCCGCCAAACCGCCCCAGTTACGGGTTTCCAAGCGATTTATGATCGCCAAACGAATCCTGTGCCTGAGCAGCATCAGGGTGCTGGCCTTTCTGATGATCGAGGCTTCCCTGGCCCTGAAAACCTCATCAGCGAGGCCGACCTGGACGTTTCCTTTCAGTAGCAGCATATCACCGGCGGCGTAGGTTTCCTTCGTTGTGAAAAAAACGGCACTTCGCCCCGATGCGGAGACACGCACGCCGGAAGCACTTTCGCTTTCCAGCAACTCAAGCTTGAGAAGGCGGCTATCTCCGGCCAGCGCCCTGGGATCCTCCGTAAGGCGGCCGAGAATGCGGCGCACCTCGCTACCCCTTACACCCCAGTGGGGAATAAAACCTGCATCGTCCGCCTTCATGGAACCAAGAACCAGGCCACCACAAAAGGCTGTGGAAACAAAGACCACCAGTTTAAGAATCCGGACATGATCGGGGAACGCAATAGCGGGAAAGAAACCATCAAAAAAGGAGATACCTGCCCCCGCAAGGGCCAGAGCCATGTAGACAATCGCGCCAATTGCCCTTGGGTTGGCACGTGCCGGATTATTTGACAAGGTAAAAGTCCCAGCCCAATAAAACGAAAATGCGGCTCCCAAAGCAAGAAAAAACAGCGGGGGCAAAAAAGCGCGATTAAAAGATCGCCCTACCATTTAAGACGGTTCATCGACTCGCGGGCCGCCGTCTTGATTTCGTCAGGATAGGAAAGGTATCCGATATAGAGGAGATAGTCGAATGCTACCTTATCGCCCAATTCGCCGAGTGCGGAAATGACCGCCAGCAGAATTTCCCGGTCGTATCCCTTCGACCGTTCCATATCGGAATTGACCAAACCCAGATACAGGGATAAGGCTTGGGCTGCTTCAGAGCTTGACATGGCACCCAAAGCTGCAATGGCTTCCAGGAATACACCCTTGGATACCAATTCCTTACCAAAATCGGTTTGGACCCTGTAGAAATGTTTGACTGTCAGGGAACTACCCCTGGACCAGCGTAAGGAAGTCAGGGTCCTCACGGCCGTATAACGCATCTCATCCAATGCTGCTACTTCTGAATCATTCCCTGAATGCATGGCCAGGCTGATCTCAAGCGCCGCTTCCGCCAATTCGCCACGTTCGGCGAAGGTGAAGACCTCGTTTGCCATCCCAGTCTTGAAGGCTGCAATTTTTTCAAGGGGCGGGTTTTTCCGTACCATGTCGATGAGGAATTTCTTGTAATCCCCTTTCAAATTTTTAAGTGCATCCGTGACCTGAGAACGAAGACGGTCCGGATAATCGGCGAGCATGATGGAAAATAGTGGAGAAAAGGATGACGCATCACCAAGGTTGGCCAATGCATCCACGCAGGCCAGCAGGATCTCCAGATCCGGAGCCATTCCCGAGCGGTAGACATTGTTCTGGTTGGCAAGGAATTGGTTCAGATTTTCAACCACCTGTCCATCGCCCTTTCCCAAGCGGCCAAGTGAATTGAGGGCAGCTACCCGTACGGAGGTATCGCGAAAGGCCATGAAAAGACGCCAGAGGGAAGCGATGGATTTGGTATGCGATACGGAACCGACACCCCGTGCGGCGATGGAAGCCATCCGGACCAGATTGGGGTCGTCCCGCAAAAGTTCTGCGTTTTGTAGGATGAAATCGAGGGCGAGTCCATACACGGATCCCAACTTGGACGGATCCATAAGCAGACTTGGGTCTTTTCCGGCATCCGAAAGCACCGAAAGTTTATCTTCCAGGCTGGATCGTACGAAGCGGCGTTGGTACGCAATCAGGATCGGATCAGGTTCCTGTGCAAAAGCCGCGCCAATGGTTAGAACCAGAATGATAAGTGATAATGGACGTTTCATGCAGCTTATCCTCCGGTCTTAGGTACGGGCTCAATTTCATCCCCGCTTGCATCTGGATTGGAAAAATCCATATTTTCTTCCTCATCGAATACTGAAAAAGCGGCTTCAAGATCGTCATCGGGGTTCACGCTGAACACTTCCGAGAGAATGAGGTTCCGGGCAGCGAGAGAAAGTGGAACCAATTCGACATGCAACAGGGAGCGTTTTGTATCTTCCTCATACTCCGATGATTTGACTACACCAGACATGGCGATGGTCTCGCCGTTTATTTCCAGTTGCATTTTAACCCTAAGACCGACCGCAGCCTTTCCGCCTATGGTCAGGGCGCAACCATCCTCGGAGATATCCTCTATTATACAACGCATCCCCGGATCGGACTCGACTTTTTCAGGATATTCGTCAATCTCCGGCAGATAAAGGAAAGCAGAAATGCGTTTCTTGGTTCGAACCGAGCGGCGCTTTTGGGTGCGGAACAGTGAATCCGAGTGGGCCAGCTGCAATATGGCATCGGAGCGCATGGAGGCTTCACCCAAGACGAAGCTATCAAAAACATAGCCTGCATCGTTAGCCCGCCAGAAATAAATTGCCAGACGCCTTCCCTTCCAATCGAAGCTTGGCGGCAATTGTGGGGCGCCGAAAGGTTTGCCTATGCTGATGAACCTGTCCGTATTGCGAAGGACTGTGGTTTCAAAAAGACCGACCGTATCCACCAGTATCCGGATCCTCTGACCTTCGGCAATGAAACGTGAGCTGGTAATACCCTTTTTATACTTCGGTTGCTCGAATTCTATTTTTTTTCGGTATTCATATAATTTTGAAAGAAAATCCTGGGTTTCCAGGGTTTTTTCGTCACCTGTCAACCTTGATTTTCGTATGATGGCCCTGATGCATAAATCAAGCTGTTTTACGGACCAGAAAAGGGAGCTTGGGTCCTCCAATTCCGCCCGGACTGAAATTTTTCTGAGAAGGTCTATTTCTTTGAGCAAGAACCCGGCATCCTTGCCTTTCGCATAAAACTGAACCCAGGAATAGGGGTTTTTTCCCTTGGGTCCGGCTATGAAAAAAGCTAATACACCTAAAAGGGGAACGAACAATAATAATAGATAGAACCACATTCTTGCGTTTCCCTCGATGATCGGACTACTATACGGTAGAATATACCCCACGCGACGGACACTGTCAAAAGGAGCATTGCATCAGTCCCTATTTTCGTACCCTCCTACGATCCGTATTGGAACCGCTTTTACTCTTTTGGCTTATTTTCCTGCCCGGGGTCTCCTTGCCTTCCGAAGATTTTCAGATGCTTCCCTTCGATGTAACCGAGGAAATACTTCGGGTCTTCTTGTACGACCTACCCGCGTTCCTTCTTATACTTCTTTTTGCTTTCCGCTCCCGTTCCCCTTCGACTATTGGTTTTGTGAAACCAGGTATGGCAGATGCCGCAATATCCGGCGTGGTTCTTGCTGTTTTGGCACTCGTTGCGCTTGGAGGAGGCTTCCTTTCTTCTTTTCTGGACCCTGCCGTCAGAAGCGCCACCGTGTATCCTCCCGATGATATCCCTACCTGGATTGCCCTGTTGCTTGGTTGTGTCGCCACCGGGTATCTGGAAGAAACGTATTTCCGGGCATACCTGCTCACACGCCTAAAGGAGCTGGGCACAGCCGATGTTCCCGCCATTGCTGTATCGGTAGCCATGTTCGCCCTGTGCCACATCTATGAAGGTCCTTGGGGTGCTTTGAACGCGGTTTTAGCAGGTCTAATTTTTTCGTTGGCTTATCTTTTCAGGCGATCGGTCCATGGTCCCGCCTGGGCACATGCTGCCTACAACGCCCTCGTCTATGCGAGCGCCATCTAAAAATTTTAAGGGTTCCCCATAAAGCAGATTGCCAGATTGCAATATTTCATATATATTATAACTACTTTATACTAAGGTGGTCCTATGAAAGCGTTAGCCCTGATACTATTGGCCTCTATTGGGTTCCTTTCCTGCTCACCCTCAACGGCTGAATCCAAGACTGCGGGAAAGCAGACAACCCAGGATGCCAAGTCCGCCCAGGCGGCATCATCGGCAGAAAAATCGGGAGAGGCAACGGGAAGCGGAGCTCAGGAAAACAACCCCGGCGTGAATGTGTCCGCTGACCTACGTCCCCAACAAATATCGGCGTCCGCGAGGGAAGCCCTGCAGGCGCTCGGTCTGACAGTGTTCGACGAACCCGCTCAAATCCCCTATTTTGGCCTAAAAACCCCTTTGGGAGCCTCCTTGGCCACTACCGACTTCACGGGCAAGCTGGTCATGCTTAATTTCTGGGCAACCTGGTGCCCGCCCTGCCGCGAAGAGATGCCTTCCATGCAAACCCTATATGACAAATACAAAGACAAGGGCTTTTCCATTTTTGCGATCTCCGTTAAGGAAGACCTCAAAACGGTTAGCTCTTTCCTTAAAAAGACTCCCTATTCCTTCCCCATCGCTCTGGATCCTGACGGTGCCATCTCGGATCAATTCGTGGGCAGGGGTATCCCGACAACGTATTTCATGGACCGTAAGGGACAGGTCATAGCCGGTGTCGTGGGTGGAACAAAATGGGATACTCCTGAAGTATTCAAAGCCATAGAAACCCTGTTGGCGCAATGAACGAAGTACCAGGTTTCCTTGCAGCCTTCGTCGCTGGCCTGCTATCTTTCCTCTCGCCCTGTGTCCTGCCCTTGATTCCTTCGTACTTGAGTTTTCTTACGGGTACCGAATTGAGCGGACTAAGGGCAGGAAGCGACAATGGGGTTGACCCTCATCAAAAACGCAGGACCCTCATACGTTCCCTTTCCTTTTCATTGGGGTTTACCTTTGTTTTTGTCGTTCTGGGAATAGTGCTGTCCTCTTCCTCGGCGATGATGGGTGGAGCAGCCCGCACCTGGGGACGCATTGCCGGAATTGTAATTATCCTATTGGGCTTGAACGTGGCTTTCGATTTCCTGAAATTCATGAACCGTGAATTCCGTTTCCACGCCGCCTCGCGACCAAAGGGACCTCTTGGCGCCTTCCTGTTCGGAGCCGCTTTTGCTGCGGGCTGGAGCCCCTGTGTGGGTCCCATACTTGCTTCCATTTTATTGTTGGCAGGTTCGGGATCGAACGTACGGGCCCTGATCCTGCTAAGCCTGTATTCGCTCGGACTCGCAGTACCTTTCATACTTACCGGGGTCTTCTTTGGCAGGATGGAATCCCTGCTGAAGGTGCTAAAAAAGCATATGTCCGCGGTAAAAATAATTTCCGGTGCTTTTTTGGTACTTATCGGAGCATCCATGGCTCTGGGCACTTTTCAGGGGATCAACTCTTTCCTGGCAAAAACTGCCTATAAGCTGTCAGATTTGGCTGATATCCACACCGCAGCGGTACGACTGGTTTTCTCGTTGATGTATGTTTTTTTTGCAGTGGTGCCTGTGGTGATCTCATTCCTGCGCCGAAAAAGCGACCAACAGCCTGCCAATGGAAAATCATTCTTGTTTCGACCCAAGGTACTGATACCGGCTCTGGTATTTCTTGCTCTTCTCGCCGCTGAAGCCAGTGGAGCAATATCAAGCGCAGGGATCATTTCTTCCTGGTTATTGTTTCAGGGGATATAAAGACCGGTTCATGAAGTCAAAGCCTGAGGGTCAAGCCTTCAGGCTCTTATTTCGCTGACCCGTCAGTTCCAGGTAAACCTGATCGGCCAAGCCCAGTCCGGCGTTCTCCGTAAAGGATTTGGCATACTCGTCGTAGAGCATATCCTCGTACATTCCACCAGCGAATCCACTGTCGGAAAGCTCGGATTTGTCCACGGTCTTGCGCATACTATCCAGCATATTCTTGACCAGGAAATTTTCCAATTCCCGGCATTGCTCGTATAGCTTGCCTTTACGGTCGATGACCTGGGTCCTGCGGGAGGCGTGCTCGATGTCGGTGGCTCCGGTATTGAGCGCGGCTCCCTGGGGACTGTTTTTTTCTATAAGGGCAGTCTTGAACAGTCGGTCAAAACCGGAATCGGAGCTTGGTTCCAGGCTGGAAGACGCAAGATCCATTGAAGCGAACCCGCTTTCCTTGAGGTACAGATTGCCTACGCTTCCGATGCTTTCAATGTTCATATCAAGACTACCCTTTCCAGACTATTAGCGTTTCAGGCCGGTGGCGATGCCCAGCATGTTGTCGCTGGTCTGGATGGCCTTGGAATTGAACTCGTAGGCCCTCTGGGCAACTATCAGGTTCACCATTTCCCGGACGACGGAAACATTGGACATTTCAAGGAATTTATGCGCGATCTTTCCCATGCCGTCAAAACCGGGTCTTCCGGCGATGGGGTCGCCGGTGGCGTTCGATACCTTGTACAGGTTCTCGCCTATGGCGTTGAGTCCCACGGGGTTGGGAAAGCGGTATAGTTCCATCTGGCCCACCAGCACTGGGTCGTCCCTGCCGGGGATTTTAACGGAGACACGGCCATCGGCGGAAACCGTAAGGGTTTCGGGAAGAAAGCCTTCTGGCATGACGATATCGGGAAGGACCTTGTAGCCGTTGGAACTCACCAGTTGGCCTTCGGAATCCACCTTGAAGGAACCGTCACGGGTATACGCATAACTGCCATCGTACATTTGCATGCGGAAAAAGCCATCGCCCTGGATTGCCATGTCTGTGGCGTTTTCCGTATTTTGCAGGGCACCCTGGGAGAACATGCGCTGGGTCGCCGCGACTTTTACGCCGTGTCCCATCTGCACACCAACAGGGGTGACGGTTTCTTCGGTCGCAGGGGTACCGGCGGTTTTCAGGGTCTGATATAGCAGGTCCTCAAAATCGGCGCGTACTTTCTTATATCCCGTCGTATTGACGTTGGACAGGTTGTTGGAAATCGTGTCGATATTAGCCTGCTGGCCGATCATGCCGGACGCCGCGGTCCACAAACTTCTTACCATGTGTATCCCCTATTTCCTTCGCTCATCTTTTTATCCTAATCACTAGACCCGGACCACTTCATTAATCAGCTTGCCGAGCATGGCGTCCTCCGCCTGCACGACTTTCTGGTTGGCCTCATACGCCCGGTTCACTTCCACCATCTGGACCATTTCGGTAACCACATTCACATTGGAAGCTTCCACGAAGCCCTGTACGACTTTTGGCCTTCGGCCATCTTCGATGATGCTTGCCTCGCCGGAGGTTTCCGTGGACTTGTACAGGCTGGAACCCTGCTTGGCGAGGTAGCGGGTCTGCTCGAATTCCACCAGCTTGAGGGTATCAAGCAGGACCGTGTTGGCCCAAGGGTTGTTTTCCTTGGATACGAGGCGATTGGGGTTTCCGTCCGCGAAGTCCGCGTTGACCCAGACCTTGCCGTCTTTATCAACCATGAAATTATTGGCCTTCACCTGGATGGGGCCATTCTCACCCATAACCGGATAGCCTTCCTTGGTCTCCAGGTAGCCTTCCTTACCCAGTTGGAAGGATCCGTTCCGGGTGTAGCGCTCACCGTAGGGAGTCTCAATTGAAAAGAAGCCTTTCCCGTCCATGGCCAGGTCAAAATCGTTCTCGGTTTCCTTCATTGCACCCTGATCGAAGGTGGTGAACAATTCGTTGAGTTCCACTCCGGTACCGATCTTGCCGATTATGGGCGCCATGTCCGCCGAGCCGAAGGGATGCTTGTACACGCCGTCGTCGTTCAGGCGACGCATCAGGAGTTCGGGAAAAGCCTTGTGCACGGCGACATCGCGCTTGTAGCCATCTACGTCAACGTTCGCCAGATTGTTGGATATCGCATCCAAACGCCACTGTTGGGCGGTCATGCCGCTTGCGCCCGTATACCATCCTCTAATCACGCGTGTGCCTCCACATCTCATGTATCGGCTTGCTTCCTATTCGCCTTGATACATGTTATGAAGGTTGGATGGACCGAACATCGAAAGGCATACTCGCCATAGTGGGTTGTGCCTGTTTATGGAGTATTGGCGGGCTTTTCATCAAGCTCATACCCTGGAACCCCCTGGTGATCGCAGGCGCACGGAGCCTGATCGCGGGGCTTTTCATTCTGGGAGCGCGTATTTTCCGTAACCACCTGAATTTGGCCGGTATGTTTCCTTCAGGCCCAACAAGGAAATCTTTCCCGACGGCCCGATTCTTCCCGGAGACTAACCGGCTTGCCTTCTGGGGAGGCAGTCTTTCCCTAGCCGCGACGATGCTCATTTTTGTGGCCGCCAACAAGCTTACCACCGCCGCCAATGTCATCCTGCTCCAATACTCGGCGCCCGTATACGCCGCCTTGCTGGGTTGGGCCCTGGCGAAAGAAAAGCCGTTCCCCGAGCATTGGGCTGCCTTGGTTGCGGTTATTTTTGGGCTGGGTCTCTTTTTCAAGGATGGCCTGGGAAGCATGAACCTGCTGGGTGACGGCCTGGCCATACTGTCGGGCCTGACGTTCGGGGCTTATTCGGTCTTCATGCGCATGCAGAAGGATGGGAGACCCGAGGATTCAATCCTTGTAGCCCACTTGATCACCGCCCTAGTCGGCCTGCCCTGGGCCTTTATAAACCCGCCCGCGATTACCCTTCTCGCCATCGGAGCAATAATGGTGCTGGGAATATTCCAGATGGGAGTGGCCTTCATGCTCTTCGCGTACGGCATACGCAGGGTAAGCGCCGTGCAATCCATGCTGTCTTCGGTGATAGAACCCATCCTGAATCCGGTCTGGGTCCTGATTTTTACCGGCGAGCGACCCGGCATCCCCGCCATCGCCGGTGGGACGGTCATCCTGGTCTCGGTAAGCGTTTCCTCCGTCATCAGCGTACGAAGGCGGCTGAGGGAAGAGCAAGGTAGTCAATGAGCCTTTTCTTGATTGTGTTTTGAAATTTGCCCCTAACTTCACAATTTCGGTACCTTGTGTCATGATCCATAAAAGCCAAGGAGCACTTCATGCCCATACGAATTCCTGCGGCACTGCCCGCTTACGATGCTTTACGTTCCGAAAATGTGTTTGCCATGACCGAGGATCGGGCCGGCCATCAGGATATCAGACCCCTGCGTATCGCCATCGTCAATCTGATGCCCACCACGGTGGATACGGAAATACAGCTGTTGAGACTCTTGGGAAACACACCGCTTCAGATCGATATCACCCTTCTCCGCATGGGCAGCCACGAATCACGCAACGCCCCGGATGGGCACCTTGAACGCTTCTACGTAACCTTGGACGATATCATGCACGAGCGTTTCGACGGGCTTATCATAACCGGAGCCCCGGTGGAGACCCTGCCCTTCGAGGACGTGGATTACTGGCCCGAACTGGCATCACTCCTGGACTATGCGCAGAAAAACGTGTGGTCCACGCTCCATATTTGCTGGGGCGCCCAGGCGGGGCTCTACCGTCGCTATGGGGTCGGGAAAAAGCCGCTGGCTTCCAAACTTTTCGGCGTATTCCCCCACGCGGTAAACGAAAGGCTCGATCCCCTTTTCCGAGGCTTCGACGACCTTTTCCTGGCTCCCCAGTCAAGGCACACCGAGACGGATCGGTCGGCCATCCTCAAGGTGCCTGAACTCACCATCCGTTCCGAGTCGGAAGAAGCGGGGGTGTTCATCGTAACCGCCCGCGAGGGGCGTGACATCTATGTGACCGGCCACCTGGAATACGACCCGCTCACCCTGGACAGGGAGTATCGCAGGGACGTGGCCAAGGGTCTTCCCATCGCGGTTCCAAAAAATTATTACCCCGACGACGACCCGTCCAAGGCTCCCATAGTCCGCTGGCGTGCCCACGCCCACCTGTTTTTCTCGAATTGGCTGAATTACCGTATCTACCAGGAGACTCCCTACAGGCTGGAAGAATTGTAAGCCCGACCCGTGCGGGACCCTACAAGCGACTACCGACCCGAAACTTCACGATCGGGCAGGGCCCCTTATTTTTGGCGGGGTTTGGCTCTGGTTGTGGGTTCTGCGACGAGGGGATCCTCGGGCCAATAGTGCCGGGGATAACGGCCCCGCATTTCCTTGCGGATTTCCGTCCAGGTGCCCCGCCAGAAGCTGCCCAGATCCTTGGTGGTCTGGAGCGGACGGCTTCCGGGGGAGAGCAGCCTCAAAACGACGGGAATTCCCAGGATGCGCGGGGTTTCGGACAGACCGAATACTTCCTGGATGCGTACTTCCACGACCGGTTCCCCGCTCGAATAATCCACGGCACGGCTGGAACCCGCCGGGGTTATCAGGTGGTCAGGAACCTGGGAATCGATGGCGGCCGCCCTTTTCCACCCCAGCCTGTGCCGCAGGGCATCGCGCAAAGCGGACTCGTCAATTACAGCACCGCTTCCGGACGTGGGAGCCGCCTTGAGGAAGGGCCCCAACCATTCGGCCGCTTCAGCGATAAGGGCGCCATCGGTCCAGGATGCGGCATCCGGCGTTTCGGACCCGGAAGCGATGCCGGAATCAATGCTGGCCTCGCCGTCTTGGGCTGAACGGGCAGCATTCCAGAAACGGATCCTTTCCAACAAGCGCGCTGGCGAGGCAGCTCCGCTACCCCAAGGCAAAACCGATAAGGAATCCGTAGCGAGCAAAGCCGCCATCGCGGCGGGCAAATCCGAAAGGTGGCAGGCTTCGCGTCGTTCGCCGAGCACAAGCCGCCCGGCCCGTTTGGTCAGTATCAGCCGGGGTGACAGGCCGTTCCAGTCTACACGACGCTCCAGAACAAGCAGAGGTGCCAGTGCCCTTTCCGCGCTGTCCCGGGATAAAGGAGCGCAAAGCCGGACGATGCCGCTGCGTTCTCCCGCATCCGCCTCGGCCGCGACTATCCAGTCCTCACCGGAAAGAGGGCCATCTATCCTGGCTTCCCTGCCGGAGGGAAAACGGAAGGCACCCGAAGCCTGCCTTCTACCTATCAGGTCCGGAAAACCGGACGCGAGCAGGTCCCCCACCAGGTGCTCTTCGTTCGTAGTCCATCCAAAGATCGCAGTCGCGACTGGAATGGCAGAACCGTACTGTCTGAGGCGTGAAAGCAGATCCGCCGCGATTTCACCAGTCCGCCGCCGCCAGGGCTCCAGCGTACCTGCGCCAATACCAAAGGACCCGTATTCCGCCATTTCACGCCTATCACCGCGCAACAAGGCAAGACGCCGCCTGAAATCCGCGTCCCCACGAAGTAGCGAACCATCGCGGTCGGACAAGGCAGCTGCGGCCGCGCAGGCCAGGGCGGAAAGCCCCCTCGCATCCCCGTCCAGAACGATTGCAGCCAATCGTGGACTTAGCCCCAAGGCCGCCATCTTTTTTCCCAGCTCGGTAACGCCGGAAAGTATAGGCGGGCTTGGGGCTTCTGAACCCCCATCAAGGAATACGGCCCCGAGGGTATGCAGAAGGGAAACCGCCGAATCCCAGGCAAAGGTTCCAGGAGGGTCCAACCAGGGTAGGTCTTCGATTTTTCGTGCTCCCCAGAGTGCACAATCAAGCACCAGGGATGAAAGTTCGGTGCGGAGTATTTCGGGTTCGGTGCTCGCCGGACGCGGGTCATCAGGGGTCCACAAACGGACGCAACGCCCAGGTCCCAGGCGTCCAGCCCGGCCCGCACGCTGATCTGCGGATTGGATGCTGGCTTTTTCAAGAGACAACCTGTCCATGCCGGAGGCCAGGTGGTATCTTTCAAGCCGCACCAAACCCGTGTCGATCACAAGGCTCACACCCTCTACCGTAAGGCTTGTTTCGGCGACGTTGGTGGAAAGGATTATTTTCCGTCTTCCTGCCGCCCCCACAGCTATCGCAAGTTTCTGCTCAGAAAGTGGAAGCGAGCCGTGAAGCGTACGGATGTCTACCTTATCCAAGCTGTCCATATGTTTCAGGACGGCGGCGGCATCGTCCATTTCCCTGCGACCTGGAAAAAACGCCAAGGCGTCACCAATGGTCGAACCGAATTCCTCGGCTATGACCGTCGCTGCCTCTTCTCCTACGCGAAAACGTGACGGGAGTGGTCTGTAGGTGATTTTTACCGGATACGGACGTCCGGGACAGTCTACGACCGGAACGGTGAAACCTTCCGTTTCCGAAAGGAAGGCAGCGATACGCGCCGTGTCCATGGTGGCTGACATGAGCAGTATGGCCAAGTCCGGCCTGATCCGACGCAAATCGAGGGTGAGGGCCAACCCCAAGTCCGCATGGACCGAACGTTCGTGGAATTCGTCGAAGATCAGAACAGAAACCCCATCGAGGCCGCTACCACCCTGTATGCGTCTGGTGAGCATCCCCTCGGTCACTACTTCCACGCGGGAATCCCTGCAACCGCGATGTTCGAGCCTGACACTGTAGGCTATGCGCTTGCCCGGTTCCTCACCAAGCAGGCTTGCCATGCGATGCGCCGATGCGAGCGCTGCGATGCGTCTGGGTTCCAGCATCAGTATACGCCCGCCAGAAAAAGCTTTTTCATTCATAAGCGCCAGCGGCATCAGCGTGGATTTCCCACTACCGGGATCGGCCCTCAGCACACATACCCGATGTTTCGCCAGACTTGCGCATACATCACTGACCCGAGGGGCAAGAGGAAGGCCGGTAGTATGAATTATTTCAGGGATGGTCATCCTGTTTTCCGTGATTATTCCCTGATTATTTCGATATTTCCGTCGCTTTTGGCGACCAAGGCATATCCAGCCCCCAACTCGAAGCCCCTCAGGCGCTTGGTATCGTACACTGCGTTTCCCGCATACGAATGGAGCCGGAAGAGACGGGCTAATGGCCCTGCCCTTCGCGGAGGATCGGAACGGCCGATGCTTTTTACTTCGGTAAACAATTCAACCATCGCAGAACGGGTTTGTCTGTCGACTTTCGCGCTCCCAAAGATAGTGGGAAAACCGTCCTTATCGTAATAGGAGAACAATTCCGTCCCCCTGCCAGGTGCAGTTGTATCGGTGAATACCCTCGAAGGGAAAACGAGGAAACTTCCCGAGACCGGTACAATGAGGGACTCAATCTCAAGCTCAGTACCATTCCAGGATCTTTCAAAAACTGCGGTCTGAGCGCCGTCCATATCGTAAAAACTGAACCGGGCAGACACGGTTTCTTCACCTCTGGAAAGTACCTGGAACCTTAGTGGGATGGATGCTGGGCGTAACTGGGCTATTTTCTCTTCCAGGCGTGCTACAAGGAAACCTTCCCGGACAACCAGGATCCCGAACGTTACGATTCCGATCATGGAAAGGCCGATGAGGGACAGGACGATCACGTGTTTGAGGTTTCTCGTAGGTTTCAATCCGGATCTCCATCGAACAAGTCTCCTTGCGACGATGATGATGACGCCAGGGAAATTGGGGAAGAATCGGGCGGAACTACAGATTCCTGGCTTGGAATACCCTTCAGCCCGGATTCAGGGGTGGGGGCGATTTCCGTTGTCCGGGCTGCAGTCCCCGGGTTGGCCAGTAACACCAGAAATTCGCTTTCGTCCAGTATCCGTACTCCCAGTTTGCGGGCCTTCTCGTTCTTGGAGGAACCCGAAGCCGGATCGTTGGTGACCAAAAAGGAAAGATCCTTTGTAACCGAGCTTTTAGCGACTCCTCCGAGTTTTTTGATCCGTTCTTCAGCCTCCGACCGTTTGATGCGGGCCAGCTCGCCGGTGAAGCAGAACGAGAAGAAACGCAAGGGCGCCTGTTCTTCCGTGAGAGGAGCTTCGATCGAAATAATTCTTGAAGCCAGCACCGTATCCATGTCTTCCCGGGTTTCCGCAAGCCCTTCGACTATCGTGCCGGCTGTGATTGAACCCAGACCGTGGATACCAGCCAATTCCTCGACCCGTGCGGCTCGCAACCTCTCCAGGGTGTCGAATCCGAAAGCGGTAACTTTGGCCATGATTGTCTCGCCGACGCCCTCGAAATCGAAACCTGCCACGAAGGCCGCAAGGGACAGGGTTTTTGGGGTATAGATGCTCCGGAGAACCTTGGAGGCTGAAAGGTCTCCCATCCGGTCGAGGGCTGCAAGCTCCTCCGGCTTGAGCGTATACAGGTCGGAAATGCGGTTCAGGCGCCCTGCATCAAAAAGGCGACGTAGCAGCAATTCGCCAAACTCGCGTATATCCAGCACGGAAATCCATTTCTCGATACGATGGTGCACCCGCTTGGGACAGGCCGGATTGGGGCAATACAAGCGGGTGCCGCCATCTATCAATGCTGTCGAACAGACAGCGCACGAAACGGGAAAGACTATCTCAGACTCATTGCTTTCTCCTGATACCGGTACTCCTGCAGAAGTAGTCTCCAGGGATTCCGTCGGAGCAAGCCGTTCGATCTTTGGGATGATCTCACCCCGTTTGACCACCACGACCCGGGAACCCAGGCGTAAACCCAAAAGGCGTATCATGTCGGGGTTGTTCAGGTTGGCCCTTTGGACGGTGGTTCCCGCCAGCCGGACCGGATCCACAATGCCAATGGGTGTATACGTCGCCCCCGATTCGCTCCATTCTACCGCCCGCAGTATCGAAATGGCCTCTTCCAAGTCAAATTTGAAGGCGATCTGCCGCTCGGGCCGGGTGCGCCGCAGATCTGCCATGTCGGTTGCGCGATCCTTGATCACCAAGCCGTCGATATCGTATGGGAGCGAAGACCTTTCGGCAGCGATCCGTTCGCGGAATCGTATGACTTCCATGGGGTCGATGAATATGAAACTGGGTGTCACCGCGAAGCCCCGGGCCTGCAGCCATCCGATTTTGGCGGGTTCGTCGGTAAAATAGGCATCGTCCTCTGTGGCAGCATCGTAGCAGATGAGTTCGAGGAGCTCGGTGCCCTCCCCATCTTTCCTGCGCATGATGCCGTTGGCCGCATTCCGGCAGTTGGCCTTGTCTGCGAATCGTTCTGCCCACACCGCACGGGGCATGATCACCTCGCCCCGCACCCCCCCCGTGAAGGGAAGGTCCAGCCTTCCCAGGCAACCTTTCATCCGGCGTGCGTTCGCAGAGATATCGTCACCGATGATGCCGTCACCACGGGTGATGGCCTTTATCAGTATGCCATCTTCGTATTGGAGCTCCAGACTGGCACCGTCCAGCTTGTGCTGGACGACGAAGGCTGCGGGTTTCATCTTTTCTGCCCAAGCCAGGAAATCTTCCGGTTTGGCGGCCTTGTCCTGACTACCCATGGGTATAAGGTGTCTGGCCTTGGGAAAGCCGTCAAAAACCGCCTGCGTTACCGATCCAACAACCGATCCGGTACCGACCCCAGCTCCGCCTTCCCGCAATGCTCCGGTGGCCACTTCCGGATCCATTTCCGAACCGACCCGGGCCAACAAGGGATTCGCCGGATCGAGCAGGGCGAGTTCGTCCCAAAGCGCATCGAATTCGGCGTCTTCCACTTCGGCCGTTCCACCGTAATAGGCGGCTTGGTACCTGATTATCAGACTGACGAGATTTTCAACCCTGCGTGCGCGTACACTGTTGTCGGGCTTTGGCGTAGATTCCGACCATGGAGGCCGATCCTGGAGCAAATTGGAAAAAGCTGTATCGGTAGGTGGGGAACCTGCTGGAGAAGAGCTCACTTTATTCCATCCTTGAAAAAATACAATTCCCGCACCTCGTGTTCCTTGGCAATCCCCTTCCTTTCGAATTCTGTCTGGGGACGCCAGGCCTGGGGTGGCGAAAAACCTTCGTACGCATTCCGGAGCTCCGGTGTCGCCTCCAATTCGGCCAAGGCCCAATCTCCGTATTCAACCCAGTCGGTCGCCATGTACACGTAACCGCCAGGCACCAATTTACGGGCGAGCAAGTCCGTGAACGGCCTCTGGATCAACCTTCTCTTATGATGACGTTTTTTTGGCCAGGGGTCGGGAAAAAAGATATGGAAAGCGGTGACACTATCATTGGCGATCATGCTCTCCAACACCTCCACCGCGTCGTGCTCGATGATGCGTATATTGTCCAGACTCCGCTGTTCGATCTCCCATAATAATTTTCCTACCCCGGGCGTATGGACCTCAAGACCAAGATAATTCTTGTCGGGGTTCGACTCGGCTATCACCGAAGTAGCTATACCCATGCCGAATCCTATCTCGACCGTTACCGGGTTTGAGTTTCCAAAGATGGACGGGTAGTCAATTTTTCCGGGTGCGGGAATTGGTACAAAAGGAAACACGAAGCGTGCCGAAAGATTCTCGTACGAGCGTCTTTGGGCATCGCTCATGCGTCCTGCCCTCAATACGAAACTGCGTATGCGCTGCGTCTTTTCCATGTTTTTATTGTACGGTCAGTACAGGTCTTCGTCGAGGGGTCGGCCCAAAGCGAACGTACACAGTGGCTTACCTGATTTTAACCGGCGTAGTAAGGGCTGTGACGAAGTTCTCGTCGTCCTCGGCAAGAAGCGCTACGGACACGACGTTGGCAGCCAGTTTCAGCTCTGCCAGCATCCCTTCCTTGGCTCTCAGGTTTTCTACCCCCAGGATGGCTCCTGAAGCGTCGTAGGAGACCAGGCTATTCCTTTGCCAGGAGGAAACGGCGACAAATTTGCCTGAGCTGATGCTGAAGCTTGGAAAAGGATGGCGGAGTTCCCTTGGCGCATTCAGGAATACGGGTCGTTCCGACCTCGATCCGCCCTTATCCATAAGGACAGCCCGGTAGGTTCCCCGAGGGAAGGGTTTGCCCCCCGGCATGGACAAGGCGTGGGAACCCACCCAGGTTTCACCTGAACGTTCCGAAACCAACCAATCATCGACAGAAAGTTTCCAGAATATTTGGGTATCGTCATTCAGGAGGTACATGCTCTCCAAATCCGTAATGCCATCATCATCAGAAGCGAGTATGAAGAACGAGAGGGTTTCGCTTACCGACGAATCAGTGGAACGATAGGCCAGGCGGAAGGATGAAGAGACAATCTTTGGATCCGATTGCGAGCAGGAAACCAGTACGAAAACGGCGAGTACCAGGATGGCTGGCCATCCTGTATGATGTGCGGAGAAAGGGGAAAAGGCAGGCCGTAGCCCGGATCTTACACAAGAACGCATTTTATTCATATTACCCCCCTTGCCGCCGGGCGACAAGGTGTATATTTTGCATGTATGCGTCCTGAAAGAATAAGTGAATTGAACGGCAAACCTGAAATCACGGGCAGCCATGTATTGTACTGGATGCAGGCTTCCGTCCGTTCGGAATCCAATTTTGCCCTTGATTGGGCGGTCGGACGCGCGAATGAGCTGAAAATACCCTTGGTGGTCTGTTTTTGCCTGACCGAAGGCTATCCTATGGCCAGCCTTACACACTATCGCTACCTTTTAGATGGTCTTGAAGAGGCCCGCGCAGGTCTTGAGGCAAAAGGTATCGCGCTTATAGTCCTTCGCGGCAAGCCGGACGAACTCATCAAGCGGGCATCAAACAGGGCATCCCTCGTCGTCTGCGATACCGGTTATTCCCGGACCCAACGGAATTGGCTTGCAGCGCTGGTAAAAACGGTACCCTGCAGATTTGTCCGCATAGAAGGCGACGTGATCGTCCCTCCCCATGTTTCGTCCAACAAGGAAGAGTGGTCGGCGTACACCCTGCGTCGGAAAATGACACCCATGCTGGATCTCTTCCTGGAAGCTACGAACGAATCAGTGGCCAGCAAGATGTCGCTCCCTCCGGACCCCTCTACGTTATTCATTGGCGCAGAAGCGTTGACCATGGATGTGGGTAATCCGGACAAGGATTTTAGGTTGCCAGGAATAGCCCCGGTCCGCGCGAAGGAACAGCGGCTCCGTGAAAAAGCAGGACTGAAGGCCGCATCGGACTCGTTGCAGGAATTCCTGTCCAAGTATCTGGACAGCTACAACACGGATCGTAATGATCCCTGCCTGGCCGGTAGCTCACATATGAGCGCTGCCCTGCATTTTGGGCACATTTCACCCACAACAATAGTGAGGCGCGCCCTCCGGGCCAGCGGTGAAAGCAGTGCGGAAGCCTGTACCCATCCCGGACTTAAAGCCTATATTGAGGAATTGGCGATACGACGGGAATTGGCCATCAATTTTGTCGTCCACCGTGACAATTACGACACTTTCAACTGTTTGCCTGATTGGGCCGTCCGCACTTTGGACTCGGCGGCGATCCATCCACGCGCTGCCATCTATGGCTTTGCCGAATTTGAAGCCGCGCGGACCCACGACCCGTACTGGAATGCCGCACAGGACCAAATGGTAAAAACAGGCCGCATGCATGGCTACATGCGCATGTATTGGGGAAAGCAGATTCTTGGCTGGAGCGCCAGCGCCGAAGAAGCGTACAGCACCGCCATCCGACTTAACGACAGTTATTCCCTGGACGGGCGGGACCCCAACGGTTGGGCGGGTGTGGCCTGGTGCTTCGGCAAGCATGACCGTCCCTGGACCGGCAGACCCGTGTTCGGCACGGTACGATATATGAACGCAGGTGGATTGAAGCGCAAGTTTGACGCGGACGCGTATGTACGAATGGTAGCATCGCTTTAAAAGCGAAAAGGAGCCGAGAATGTTCGATTATCTCGAATACACACAGATTGATGGCAAGGATACCCGACATGAAATAGAGATATATTCTCTTTCAACCTGCGGGTTCTGCAAGCGGGCCATGGCATTTTTGAAAGACCAGGGCATCGCGTACCGCTACGTACACGTGGATCAGACCACCATGGAACTAAAGAACAAGGCAAAAGCCGAACTGAACGCGAAATTCAACGAACACGTATCCTTTCCCTATGCGGTTATCGACGGCGAGCAGACCCTTGTGGGCTTCATCGAAGCGGATTGGCGAAAAACGCTTCTGGATTCCTAGGTGGATGTAATGAAACCAATCAAGGAAAAACCAATCAACGAAAAAACCATCGAGGAAACCGAAACCTTCACCCAAATGGTCGCGGACAAGCAGGGCTGGATACTAACCCATGACAAGGGCTTCTTCGACGACCTCGCATCGGGCTTGCAGATTAACTGGAACCGCTATGGCTATTTTCTCTGCCCCTGCCGGGATACCGAAGGTAGCAGGGAAGCCGATGCGGACGTCCTATGCCCCTGCCGCTATGCAAAAACGGACATCCAGCGCTATGGGCACTGCTTCTGCTCGCTCTATTGGTCGAAGGAATTCGTCGCTTCGGGAAAAGCTCCCACCGGTATCCCTGAACGACGCGGACGCCGTGACTGAGGGTGTTCCTCGTATCTGCCCTAATTCAGAGTCTGAAGGATAAGGAAAGAGCCATTGCATCCGAACTCGCATTCATGCGGACCCTCGTTTCGAAGCCAACTCCCACTTTGGAGCACACTTCATTCAGATGTCCAAGGTAGTAAGGTCCCAGCTGCGCAATGGTTCCTGTCTCGGGTTGGTTAGAGTGGATTGAGGAATCGCGCAAGAAATCAGAAAGGCTGATTTCTGTCGACCCCTCCGGTTCGGATCGTGAATCATGGAGGCTCATACCCAGATAACCAGGCTCCGTAGGTGACAGGTATCCATCGCCTGTATCCCAGGACAAAAACAAGGGTTTACCCCGCAGGTACTCCCCCTTACTCGCATATATCGCCAGTTCGGTGATCATAAGGGCTGCATATTCGGCAATCCGAGATTTTTCCATATACTCCGTAACGGTCAGGCGCACAGCCCTGCCCAGAGCCTCATACCCTTCGCTTCCATGAAATTTCGTAAGAATGAACCAGCTGATGGGTCGAAACTTCTGCAGATATTTCTCGCATAATAAAAGTTGTATCCGTATTTCATCCGGAGAAAGGTTGGAATTTCCCTGAATGGATGAGCGGAAGGGTGCCAGAAGCTCGTCCCGGATTTCTGCGATTTTTGCATCGTTTCCCAGGATGTAGGATTTAAGGTATTTTTCGTTTAAGCGGGAATTACCATCGATTGCATACTCCGGGGATGATCCATTCCAGCGTTTTATCGGGGCTGAAGCCAGGATCCTCGAAAAAAGGACTTCATCGCACTGTCTGTACAACGTCCCATAGACCATCAACTTTGAAAGATCGATTAATTCCTGCCTGCATGCGCTGAAATCGCTTCTGCCTAGTTCAAGCTTGGAAATATAGCCCGAAATCAGGAATCGCTGTATGGAAGCGGGTACCAAGGTATCGAGCAAGACACCGTATTCGGTTCCGGCATCCCTGGTTTTGGAACCGACCGACGCGAACATTACTGGAGTCTTTCCCCCAGCTGTAAACACTTTCCTGCCTTTTTCGGAAAACACGAGTCTTGCAGAAAGATCAAGCACTGTTCTTCGATCTTGCATCAGTCAATTATAATGGAGCCAAAGGGGCTTGTCATCCGTAATGGATGTGTAAAAGGTCGTGTGTAAAAAGGCGGTATTGACCAGAGTCGCAAGCCGCGGTTATCATTTTTCTGTGATCCGGATACGCCCCACCATACTATACGCGTGTGTAGCCCTGTTTCTTGGCGGAAAAGCCATAGCACAGAACGATCTCATTGGTGGAATTTGGTATCCTTCAGCCGACCTGCCGTCCATGAATATCCAGGAAATGGGACGCCCTGGGGGAGCTGATCTTTTTGGCGAGCATGAAGCACGTACTTTCGTAGAAGCGTTTCTCTCTGAACACAATATTCCATTCACCCGCAGGTTTCTTCGTCCTGGAACGGGCGGTTTCGGTATCTCACTGACAGGCAATTTCGCAGCCAGCTTGACTTTGGACGCCCCCGGAGAAACGATAGATACGGTTATAGTGGCCGTACCGCTTTCATCAGGCAAGAATATTGAAAGCGTAGCGCCGGGTTTCGGAGTAGGGATAGCACTCGAATTGGCAGCTCTGATTGCGGCAAAAGGTAGCCCTGCCAACACCATAATCGCTTTCCTTGCAGATGAACGGACGGAACTCCCTCCGGACTTGGGTTCTTATGGTGAGCGACCGGGGTTGACCGGTCTACGGGAATTAACAACTTCCGTCTCCAACCCTGAGCGGACTGTTTTCATTTACCTTGATCCGGGCGCGAAGGCGGTACAGCTCGCCTTGCGGCATGGATCGGAAGGGACCGTAGCTCCTTTCGGGGTGGTTTCGGCCTTGCTGGATGCTTTCAAAAGACGAGCCATACATTTTCCTATCGAAATGCCTTATAACGAGTTATATCGCTTATCCCTGATCAGGGGCACCGACTCCCTTCGTTTTCTGAACGAGTCAGGGTTCCAAGCGGCAGCTATCTCCCCATCACGCCCTTTCGGTATGAATGCAAGGGGGATCGTCCCCTCCGAAAAGGAAGTTGGCCTCGCCCTCTACGACTCACTCCATGAATTGGCGAAAGTCCCTGTCGAGGCTGATAGACGGTATGCACTTCTGGGTTTGGGTCTGGTTGTACTTCCTGTACCGGAAAACATGTCCATCTCTTTATTTATCGCGGTTGCAGCCCTTTCGCTCGGTGCCTTCCTGACCTATTCACTCACCCACAGGTATTTGTTGATGGAACGTTGGCGGGTATTTACCCAGCGGTCCTGGGCTGTCCTGCTTTTCTTTTTAATCCTCTTCTGCGGTATCCGCTTGTCCGGTTTAATTCTGGACCTTGTCCTATCGGGAGCCGGAGTGTCCTCTACGACCATTCCCTATGGTGCGGCGTCGATCAAACTTCTTTTATCCTTCGGCCTGTATTATCTGGTCTCTCTTTTTTCGGACCGCTTGCCCATTCCTCATCACGCACATTATTACGGAACCGCCGCGAGCGTCTGTCTGGCAATTGGGGCGTTGATTGCTGCCGCACTGGATTTCACCTATGTGCCGCTGGTATTGTGGGCCTTTACGTTTGCATTCATTTCCTCGTCGTTCCACTCCTATTCACTTGCTTTCCTTTCGGCCTTCATCGCCCCGATACAGATAGTAGGAGCATTGGCTTGCGCCGCAGGCTCGGGCGAACCAGGACTGGCCCTAACTTTTCTGAGTGGCAAGCCTCTGGCGGAGCTTTACGCAGCATTCATCATACTCCCTTTCCTGCTCCTTTCCAGACGTGGATCCATACTGATGAGATCCAGGCTGGGCACGGAAAAAAGAAGTCATTTCTTGCATCAGGCCATAAACAGAACCATTTTTATCTCGGGAAACATAATCGCATTGGTGGTTTTCTCGCGGGAAGTAGTGTTGGCCGAAATGAAACGCCCAGTCGCGCTGAGGGAAACCCTGGACGGTACGACAAGAACGCTCGACTATGCCGAGCACTCTTTCAGACCTGTAGGAATGCTCGTTTCCGATTCCTTCGGTTACAGGGAAGCGCCAACAGAAGACATACTTCCTCCGGAATTGTCCACATTTTTCCCTCTCGAGATCAGTTCTACTGAACAATTCTACTTGGACAGGCGCTTGGTCAGGCTTTCCATAAAGTCTTTCGGCAGGCCTGCTCGCATTGATCTTTCAATGGGTGATGGGAAACCCCTTTCCATTTATTCGTCGCCTGTACCATACAGGCTTTCTGCGGACGGCCATACAGCATTCCTTGCCCTGGGTGAGCAGCCTCCGAATCCCCTCGAACTGGACCTGACCCTATCTGCCGAAACCGCAGTCATCTTCAAGGCGACCGCACATTTTACCACTTCGCCTGTGCCGATCCTTACGGAACCGGAATACCCTCTCGAATACGTACTCAGTGTCTCAGCGTATAAACGCATTGGAGAATGAGTATGGCGCGCATCATCTTCCATGCGGATTTAGATGCCTTTTTCGCCTCTGTCGAACAATTGGACAAGGCCGAATACAGGGGAAAACCTGTCGTGGTTGGGGCCCAACCCGGGAAACGGGGTGTTGTTGCTGCCTGTTCTTACGAGGCTCGCGGTTTTGGCATCCATTCGGCTATGCCCATCTCCCGCGCGGTCCGCTTATGTCCCCATGCCATTTTCCTGCCGGTCAGGATGGATAGGTACCGTGAAATATCCAACGTTGTCATGTCGATTTTTGGAGATTTCACGCCCGATGTAAAACGCATCTCCATTGACGAGGCTTTTCTGGATGTCACCGGGACCGGACGGCTCTTCGGTAGTCCAGAGGAAACTGCCCGCAAGCTCAAAATCAGAGTCAGAATGGAAACAGGTCTGACAGTATCAATAGGTGCGGCAGGCAACCGGTATATAGCCAAAATAGCTTCCGCCCGTTCAAAACCCGACGGTCTGCTCGTGATCGCCGAAGGTGGGGAGGAAGCCTTTCTGGAGCAGCTGCCGCTCACCGCCATGTGGGGCATAGGCGGAAAAACCATCGAACGCCTCTCGGAACTCGGTCTTGTTTCAGTCACCCGAATACGAACGGTGCCCGAAAAAACCCTGCAATCCATGTTGGGAGTATATTGTGGAAGTTTCCTGTTCAGCGCGGCCAGGGGGATGGATCCGGGAATTTTCCCGGACGAGACGCGTTCCCGCTCCATAAGCTCTGAAACTACCTTCGAGCAGGATGTATCGGATTCCGAGATTCTGGAGTCCACAATTCTGGGCATGGCGCAGGAACTCATGTTCAGGCTCATGGAAGAGGGATTCCGATCTAAAACCATACACCTTAAACTACGCTATGATGATTTTGAAACCCTGAGCGCGCAGGACACGCTCTCCCGCTGGATTGTGTCCACTGATGATATAAATGCCGCTGCATTGGCCTTGCTCGCGCGTAAACGTGATCGGAAGCGACCCATCCGCCTGCTTGGAGTGGGACTCGGGAATCTTGAGTGCGACAGCGGTTCCGTCCAGAATGAGCTATTTGAAGGCAACTCGGAACGCAATTCACGGGTAGAACGGGCAATACTGGAATTACGCAAGAAAAAAGGTGCGTTGGTTACGAGGGCCCGGCTTGTGGCTGCTCCTTCGAAAACAAATGAGGACTGAATTCCGAATTTATCAATTTTTCCTGATGAATCCGTTTCTCAATCCAGGGATTTGCGAATTTCTACGGCTGAAGCCGCCAATTCCTTGCGCACGCTGTCACCGGCGGCTTTGAATGCTTCCTTCAAGGCCGCATCGGGAGTACCGCCTTGACCGCGGGTTGATATCTGCGGTTTCGCCAATATGACACTGCCATCGGAACGCAGGAGGCGAACGCTCGTCCGGGCAATAGTGTTGTATATTTCGTAGGTCTTGCCCTGATAGGTCATCTGTCGCGGTTCGTCGCTCTCCGCGAGCACAATTGCCAGATAGGATACACTTGCGCCTCCAAGCGATACGGCTCTGGCGACTGCAGCTGGATCTCCACCCAGCGCTGCGATGAAAGAAGCAGGATCCAACGCCCCGTCGGCTGGGGTAATTTCAAGACCTGTGCCTGCCAAACCACCACTTACGGCATCCACCAAGGGTGAGAAATCACCAATGATCGAAGTCTTCTTTTCAGTGTTGACCACCCGCTCCATAGCAAGAACCCTGATGGTCTGGCGCTGGGGTAGATACGCGAAATCCCGTACGACTTCGGGGAATACGCGGGTAATACCCCGATTCGACACCGCCAGGATAGCACGCACCACCAGAGGACGATCAGTTCTTGCTATGCCACGCACGGTTGCGGATGCAACGCCGTAGGCATCGGTATTCTCGGAAGCCGTCAGTTCACCCAGACCGTCGGCAAACGCGAAACGGATGGGCGCGTCGGGTACGACAGCTTTACCGTAATCATAATTGATGACCAGCCGGACAGCGGGAGAAAGTCCCCGTCCTTTTGCCAGGTCTCGAACATTTCCGCTGGTCTGTTTGCCATCAACTATCCATTCGTCAACAGGCTCTAGGGTGCATCTTGCACCAATGGCAGTCAGCTCGGCATCGGCGGAGCGTACCAATTCAGCACGTTCGCCAGCGCGATCCTTGTCGCGATCCGGAGGGTTCTCGGCATCTATGGCAATGAGGCCAACCAAATGACGAAGCGCCTCCACAGGGTGATTGGAATCAAAGGCCGCGCGGGAAGCAGCGCGAAGTTCACGCATGGATTTAAGGTAATCGGCGGCATCCCGGGTTGCCGGAGCCGCCACCTTTGTGGAATCGGCACCCTTCTGACCGGAAACGACAGGATTCTCGATTTGGGGTCCACTCGCACTTGCTGATTTTTCGGAGCCCGAGCCCCCCCCCCCCATTCCCGACCGGAACCTGGGTGACACAAGAAGAAATAGTTGCCCAAGTCAAAGACAGCAGGATGACCAAATTCAGTCGCATTCCTCTTTTTAGCAAGGGGAAACCTCCTACCAGGTGATGGTCCAGACTACAGGAAGGCTAGATGAGAGCAATTCCGCGATGGATGCTGAATAGGTAGCCGTACGTGTCGCTGCGTTGATGTCAGCCGTTCCTATGGACGGTGCGGCTGCCGTCCCCGAACCGGAAAATGTGGGATCGGAGGGAGTCCTTACCCGGATTGTAACCTGATAACCCTTAAAAACCTCGTCCACGAGACGTTTCAATTCGGGATCCAGCTGTCCGCCACCATCCGCAAAACGCATGGCAAGCACGGATTTGCCGTTTGTCCGACTGATTGAAGATGTCCTGCCACTGGCATCCAGAAAGGCACCGAGTGCCTGGAGGTTTGTGAATTCAAGCTCGGTCTGAATATTCACATCGGTTTCGTCCTGCTTGGATGAAAATGATGAAAGGCTCAAACCAGTCACCCGTGCGACGGTTCTTTCCAAGTCCGCCCGACCTACCGGCAGAGGTAGCCAGCGTTCATTGCCATCCAGCTTCCCCATTGATTCGACAAGTCGTGAGATCCTGTACCCAAGTTTGATCGTTCCTGAACCATTCTCCTTGATTTCTATATCCGCATCCATGCCTACACAGGATACGAACAACACGCTAGCAAGGAAAAGGGACGCAAAAAGCTGGAAGGCTGGTTTTAAGGACATTTTCGTATGCTCCCGGGTTAAAATTCTTCTGAATGGATACTTACATCCTGAATACGAACTGGCACGTTGGCTTCTACCATGGCGAAAGCTTTGGCAAGAACGGATTCTCCGAACACTTTCGAATTGGACACGTAGGCTCCCCCAATCTGGGCGAAGGAAAGGGATTCATGCAAATCAACTTCCGCCGCGCTCATCCTGAATTGGCGCTGAAAACGGTCACGTACTGAATGTACGATTCGGCGTTTGTCCTTAAGGCTGAATGATTCGGGAAGCTCGAGGATTAACTGAATCATCGATACGACCATTTCCCACGGTCCTCCATAGACGCGCCGGGGTGCGCGCGCGCTATAATATACACCATTGATGCACTATTTGCGAAGACCTCCGGGAAGCGTCCATGATTTCGGATTTATTTTCCTCCTATTTCTATCCTATTTCCTCTTTTCTATCCCAACACTGAACCTATATTCCCAAACCGTTCCAACCTTCGCCACAGGCGGTTTCGAAGAGGCACCAACAGCCCTTCTACGCGTGGAACTTGGAGGGGAAACCGAAGAAGGAGAAGGAAAACCCGAAGCTACCCTCTATCTCGCCGGTTCCTGGAAGGGCACTTTCCTGGGAGCGGCTTCATTATCCCTGAGCGAATTGGGTATACAGGCACTCACCAACAGCGCACCGCTACTGTTCACACAGGCGATCGACCTGAGCATGCGTGTTGTACTGCTGGACCGGTGGTTTGTCGAGGCAAGTTTCCTTGATGACTACGAACTCAATACCTACCGTGCTGGCTACGCGGGTACTGAAGGAGAAACCATTCGTTATGCCGGTTTGGGAAATGTCGGGCTGGATTTTCCGGCTTTTCCCTATGCCGATGTATCTGGTGGAACGCCAAGCTCTTTTGGAGCCTATGCTGCTTTCGGAGCAGGTCCCTTGGGCTTGCATGCCCTACTCCGCTACGATTCGGTAGCACGGGAAGAAAAAATCTTCGTCAACGGGCAGGAGCGAACCTTCGTCGATGTTGAACCTGGTGCAAGGTTGCGTGGGCAGTCTTTCGTGTTGCCTGACACGGGTCTTGATTCGGCACCACGCATCTTCCTGGAAGATCCTACCGGTACGATCGTCGCGGCCGATGGCAGAAAATATCGGGTGCCAAGCTCGGCAGAAGCATCGCATTCCGCGATTTATGGCTTGGTAGAGTTAAAATACACCCCAAAAGGCAGGGTTCTCGTCTCCTATTCCAGAGGGGGAAACCCAAAACCAGATCCCTGGGCCGATACGCTCGGCGAGTATTCGGATGGTTCAGGTGGCGCGGGAACCGGGTTCCTTGGCGAGACCCAGGCGGCATTTCTGGTTTACCAACCAAGGACGGAGCTCCCGCTATTCCCCCATCCGGGTGGTGGCACGGAAAAACCCGCAACCATTATGATTGACGGGGTCCCTGCCTTGGCTATTTATGAACCAGGAACATTCTCCCCTTTCGAACGCTCAAACCGTTACGCAGC
This sequence comes from Breznakiellaceae bacterium, assembly GCA_964202565.1. Lineage (GTDB taxonomy): Bacteria > Spirochaetota > Spirochaetia > Treponematales > Breznakiellaceae > SZUA-426. Next base: position 44,476 of record CAXNJE010000005.1, read on the forward strand.
ACCATCCGGTGCCACTGTGATGGGCAATGCTGAGTTGGTTCACAACTTTGATGGCCTTCCAGTCTCTGGTTTCTTACTGTATACCGCAGGTCCTACGGAACTTGGTGTCCTCCAAACTGGCGAAACCGCAGTGGCACCCACCGGAAATGCAGTAACCAGGTATTATATACTCGCCTTGGATGACGGACCTAGCGGTGATCTGGACCGAACACCCGCCTCGCGTTTCCCCCTGGCAGGTCTGGAGCCTTCGGTGTACTTTCCTGTGAGATCTGTCAGAAGCACCGACCTCACCCTGCGCTTTACAACGTATGGCGCTTCGGGTTCTTATTCGATCGGAACCGATGTTGTCGCCGGATCCGTCATTGTCACGCGCGGTGGGGTTCGCGATCCTCTGGCTTCATTCGATGCCGAAACCGGTCTCATTTCCCTCTCGGGCAGCGCTGTTCCAGGTGAAATCGTCCGGATTTCTTACCTGAGGAATGCACGGGACAGACGATTCGGCAGCCTGGCTGCAGGAATCGGTGCGATTTATGAGAAGGATGAAAACTTTTCTGCCCGTGCGGCCCTCGCACTGCGCTGGAACCTGTCGGGGTCAGCATTCACCGCGCCCGATGAAAGCAATCCCGGGAAGGTATCATTGTCAGCAGGGGCCCTCTGGACAAGCGGGAACGATCGGTTTGACTTGGCCGCTTCGATCCATTATGAGAACCCGGACACCACCGGCATGTACCGTGTAGCGGGAATGGAAAATGCGGAGCTTGGAATAGGTCTGGAAGAAGACGACAGCTATGAAGCAGGTCCGCCGCTCAGCCCAATCGCAAACGTCAGCGCAGCCACCTTATTTGATTCTTATTGGACAGCCAATAACTCCAGACCGGGTATGGAAAGGGCACCGGATTCTGTGAACAGCTCCGTACTCACTTATAGGAACTACCGCAACTCCGATGTCTTGGGCAACAGCATCCTGATGGAACTTTCGTGGAGCGGGGCTTTACTGGAAGAGGAGAAGCAAGGCCCCTACTCCGTTTCTGCTCCTGAATTGAACACGACGGCCCTGGTGGCAGAGTACCAACTGGGGGATGGAAAAGCCCAAGATGGGAATTTTGCCCTGTGGACTGGTTTTCAAGTATCCCTGGGCAGTGAAGCTTCAGCCTTGTCCCGGGCCCGAAAATTCGTTGTTCCCTATCGCTTTTACAACATCGCTATTGGTAGCGCGCCCGTGCTGGCTTTCCTGCAGTTGGGTTCACTTTCCACAGATGAAGGAATCGCGGAAAGCGCCGAGCTCGTATGGAGCGCACCCATCACTGCAAGCGCGGTATCTACAGCGGATGCCGAATGGCAGTATGCCACTCTCGAATTGGGGGACGCGGACCGACGGCGGTTGGGTGAGGTCCGTGCCGTGCGTTTCGTGGTAAGGCTGGAAAAAACCACCATAGAACCGGAAGCATCGATTCATGCTTCCGGAAGCCTGTTGATAGCTCCCCTAATTGTTCACGGCAGCAACTTCAGACCCGTCGTGCTCGAAGCGTCAGGTCTTTTACGCGAAGCAAGGGATGATGAGGTGAAAACAGCCAGCGTGCCGGATACGGTTTCGCCGACACTAAAGAGCCGGTTTTCTTCCGAAATCACCCGTCTGCACCCGAATGGTGAAAGCCAGCGAATCCTTTCACTGGAGTGGACCGATGCTGTCGCAGGGGGTGCAGTCGACGAAGCGGCCGGAAGCGACGGATTTCCGGCACCGATGTCGTTGGACGAATATGGCAGCCTGTCATTTTTTATCCGAGGACCCAAGATTATTGGGTCCGGCAATCTTGATGGAGCCAGGCTCCGTCTTGTCATCGCAGCCAGTCCTTCGGCTGTCGTTGATCCGGGCGCAAGCAAGCTTGATGTACGGATACCCCTTTCCAGCCTTACACCGGGAAGTTGGTCACAGGTGCGTATTGACTATCGGGGTGAAAAACCAGCGGCCTTCGTGGATGGGACGCGCATTTCAGACGCCAGCATCGAATACCGAAGTGGCCAGGATAAAATGGTTTGGTTGGGTCTTTTCGTGTATCCCAGAGCAGGAGAATCCTTGACTGCAGCCTCCATGGCGTTGGACGAACTGGTGTTGGAGAATCCGGTTTCGAATTATGGCGCGAATCTGGGATCCAGTTTTTCCTGGAAACACGAAGGTCCGCTGGTGACCATATCGGGCATTCAGGTGCTGTCTGATCTTCAGACCAGCGCGACTATGGAACTGGGTGCTTCCGGGAACGGGATCATTCCGGACGCCTCATCGGACAACGAGGGGAACGCCGTTCTTGGAGAATCCCTCTCCGCCAGGTCACGTGGATCAGTCTCCATGAAAATAGCGGGAATGGATCTGAAAATCCATGTTGGAGGCACCACATCCCCCATTTCGACCACCTGGGACGCGAGCCATACCTTATCCGTCCCTTTCGGCCCCATCCTGATAATCGATCAGTTCAACCAGGATCCGGATTCGCGGATAGCGAATCACGAGCTGACAATAGCCCTGTCCGGCCCGGTCGAGTCCAGGTTGTCGGCAGGTACCAGGAACGCCGGCCTTGTCTCGGATCAATCCTGGAAAGCGGATATCGGTTTTTCGGTACCATATCCCCTGACTGTTCAGGACATTCTGGACGATCAAGACATTCTGGAAGATTCTTCCGCAACCGCAGCGCCACCCGATCCGGGGTTATATTTTGCTTCATCATTCATTGGAACCTACAAAACGGCTCTGGATCCCGAAACCACCTTGATCTGGGAACAGGACTATTTCTCGGCATGGACCGCAGGCAGGATGGAGCTGCTACCCGATACGGGTGAGGACGCGCGTAAGCGGGAATTCAACGTCACAGTAAATTTGGGGGTGAAACCCGTCCCTATCGGTTTCGATCTTGCGGGGACTGCCGGAGAAGCCTTCAACGCCACCAGCCTGGAACGTACCGGTAATCTAGCACTCAGAGCATCCTTTCCATTTCGGCTCCATGAGTCGGGAATGACGATATCTCTGAGCCGATCCGGTTCGGCCAGTGTCAATGCACCGAATACGGGTAGCAGCCATGATGATGCGGATGAATTCGCTCGCTTCCTCGTAGCGAACGCAGAAGTTTGGTCATTCCCTCCTTTTCAGACACTCGTTTCTGATAGTCTTGCCGGCTCCTTCACCCAAGCGACACTGTCGACGAATGCAGCCCGATTTCGTGATGGCTTTGAGCTGGTCTTCGATCCTCCCTCCGCAAGAGGGCTTGCATCTTTCTTCATTCCTGCGAATTTCCGTGCTTCGTTGTATCGCGACCTGGTACGCAAGCTGGACACCCAGGAAGATACACTGGAAGCCGGCTTGGGGCTTGATTATTCGGCTATCAATTATTTTGGAGCCTTCGGCACCTATCCGTTTTTAGCGTTTTACAAGAGCGACGAATACGATACGGCTTTCGGGTTGAAAATCACTAGTGGCTCGGTATCCGCATGGGAGGTTTCACTACGGCAAAGTGCCTCTTTTTATGGTTTTACCGAAAGCCACCTATCCTTCGCTAATACGGTATATATCGGCTCATCCGGGTGGACCGAAGGTGCCCTTGTAGCCTGGACGGTACCGAATCCCAATAGTCTGCTTTCCGTCTTGTACCGAACGCTGATTGTCAAGGCAGCAAGCTGGAAAGCAGGCCCTTTCCTCTCGGAGCTAGCCGCAGCTGAACTGCCGTTGGACGTAAATGCTGCGTCAACTTCAATGAACCAGGAATCCGCCATTGCGGAACGAAGGGAAAATCTGGAATTTTCCATTTCAGGTGCTGCTTCTACCAATTGGAATCTGGTATTGACCCACGAATCCCTGGTCAGATCACCGGGGAAAATCAATCTCCGCGCCTTTGCCAGCCTGGGTTTGTCCGGTTCTTCCAAAACGAATCCGCCCCAACCCATTATTTTTGCATTTTCATGCGGAATTTCACTTGGCTTGATCTTCTAGCGGGAAAAGATAAAATAGAGTAGTATATTGGTATGTATCTGCGGCCTAAAGGGATTTAAACAGATACCCCGGATAGCCAAGGAGGAGTCGGGATGATCAACGGTAAACGACAAGTATTAATAGCGGCGTTTTTGGTGCTTGGAACCTTCGCATGGTCCCAGGAAGCGGCCAAACCAGAGGCGAAATCGCCGTTTGGTTTTGGTTTTGAGCTAGGTCTCGGTACGGAATCCGTCCTAAGGGATCCAACGGATCCTTATGATGAGCTGGGCAACCCCATGGACACCTATCAGATGCTGGCGATCAAGCCGGACCTCTCCATAGGTAAATTCGGTCTCGGGTTCGACGTTACGGTTCATTTCAACCTCCAATTAGGGTCTGGCGGTCAGGGAGTCGAATTCTACGAACCCGACTGGAATTGGGTTAAGGCCAATAAAACCTTTTTGGAGCTTTATCTGCCAAAGATCGCCTATGCTCGCTGGGGAGTGAAAGGCGATCCGCTTTTCGTAAAACTGGGTTCCTTCGACGACGGGACCCTGGGCAACGGCTTCATAATGGGGAACTATTCCAACACCAGGTTCCTGCCCCAGACACGCCTTTTCGGCCTTGCATTCGACCTGGACGGTAAACTATTCGAATTTCCCTTCGTGGGAATCGAAACCTTTGTGGGAAACCTCGCGCGTTTCGATGTGCTGGGAACCCGTGTATACGCCCGACCGCTCACGACCATGGAAATACCCATCCTGAGTGCCTTGCAGGTGGGTGTCACCATAGTAGTCGATACCGAACCCCAACTCTACGACGCCGAAACCTTGGATAATGACGGGGACGGGGACTCGGTAGCCGTTTCAGGTATCGATTTCCGGCTACCAGTTCTCGGGAATCCCCTTATATCCATGGCAGCCTTCGGAGATCTGGCACTGCAGAACGGGGGACGCTGGGGTACGGCGATTGGTGTCGGTGGACGCTTCTTCAGCTTCATGCCTTATATACTCCAATTGCGAGTGCTCGGACCTGAATTCATCCCAACATATTTCGATACTTCCTATGATCTTTTCAGGTCTACAAAATTCGAGATAATGCAGGATGCTCCCGAATCTTCGGAAGCATATGCAGGATGGCTTGCCAGTCTGGGATTTTCCCTACTCAGCGACATGATCGTCTTCAATGTGAGCGTCGATGGCCCCTTTGCAACGGACGCCAATTCAACCAGCATTTCCGATTGGCCGCATCTGAGGGGTGTATTCACCGTGGGTGAAGGCTTGCTGGCTGGATTCTCGTTTGATGCCCTGTATGAAAAGTACCTGCTCGGCGCTCCTGGGGGCGAAGGCGGATTCTTCGAGGACTTGTTGAGTCCGGAAAACGCGGTCATCGGGGCCAAGTTCAATTACCGGACAGGACCGGCGGTCCTGTCGCTCTTGTATAATCTGCGCTACGATCCGGCAGCCACTGGTGCCCAACAGTATGTCGTCACGTCGAGCTTGATCAGCTCGGTCAGGTTCTGACAAAAGGAGGAACGTGTATGTTCAAACGGTCCAAATTAGCCGGTATCGTATCGGCTTTGGCATTCGCCCTACTTTTCCCAGCTGTAATGTTTGCGCAAACCGCACCCACAGCCCTGCTGGTATACGCGGACGATCCGGATGCCGTAGAAATAATTGATGCCGGTGGCGTCGGCAGAATGGCATCCATCGGGGATGAGATCAAGGCTGGCGAGTCGATCCAGACCCTTTTATCAGCAGCCGAGATCAAGCTTACACCCAACGGATCCATCGTCAAGCTTTCAAGGAACACAAACTTCAAAATCGACGGTCTTGCGAAAGCTCCAGGCGAATCGAACGATTTTGCCTTGCTTAAAGGTAAAATCCGTACTGTAGCGGCAAAAACCATTGGCGGCGAGCAGTACAAAATAAGGACACCCTCAGCAGTCTGCGGCGTTCGCGGTACCGACTTTCTGATGAATGTCGTCTCAGGTGCCCGTGATTCGGTCATGGTCAAGAATGGCTTGGTCGAATTTGCCCGTACCCTCGCAGATGGAACAATGGAATCGGTAAGTGTAGGTGCAGGCCAATTCGCCGACGTGTTTGGCGCACAATTCGCAGCTCTAGCCTTTACGGCGGAACAATTTGCTGAAGAATTTACCGATGTGGAATTCGAAACCCTTGACCCTGCCGATGTGCCGGGTTCCGAAGAATCCCTGGCTGCGGAAGAACCCGCCGAAGAACCAGCTGCGGAAGCAGTTGTCGAAGCAGTGCCCGAAGCTCCGGTTGTGGAACCCGCAGAAGAGCTGGCCAAGCCGAAAGTTGACGCAAGTGAATCCAAGCTGATGGCTTGGGCGCGTGAGATGCTGGGCTTCGAGATTGGTTCTGTCGTCATCGACGGCAATACCTATTCCAAAGCCGTCATCCAGCCTAACTTCGCTGTGGGTAAATTGCGTATGGCACTATACCTACCCGTCATCTACACATCCGACCTTTTCGATCCGAATACTTGGTACAAGCCGAGAGGAAACGACGAGTGGTCCTTTGGTTCCGAATACTGGGATACGGACCCGATCAAGGGCAGCATGGATGTCCTGAGCGATTTGGCACTCAAGATCCGTTTCATCGAATGGGGTGACCAGGCAGTGGACAAGGCGTACCTC